>NZ_JBBHZM010000057.1:0-15091 GCF_049843615.1 Fictibacillus sp. Mic-4
TCACACGTTCAAATTTAATCATTTTCACATCTTTAGTTGAAGGGGGCGGACAGCATGGTTTATTCTAAAACAGGAGGCTTCCTAAATAATGAGGCTTGTTCAAATGCATATCCGAGACGAATTAAAGTCGGTTCGGAAAATGCCCTTCCCGTTAAAATAATGCCGTATGGCGCACCTGCATCATCAAACCCTGCAGGGACGGTGATCGACGGATAGCCCGCTTTCGCTCCGATCTCATACCCGAATTCTCCTGGATAAAGGATGGAATCTAACTGATGTTCTTCGATCACTTTATCAATCCCAAGTTTCTGGGCTTTTACGATTTGATTTAACCTGCTCTTGATATATTCAGGTTCAGTTAATGTCCCGCTCGTTTGTTCACTTTCTAACAGGAGGGTCTGTCCAAATTTCAAGCAGTCTTTAGCATTATCCTTGTTAAATTGGATGATATCATTTAACGTTCGAATGCAAACCGATGGATGGAGCCTCTTTAAATAATCATTGATTCCCGATTTAAATTCGTAAAGCAAAACGGCATAATCCCCTTCTTCATGTTCCAACGGCGACGTTTCATTTAATTCAATAATCGTCGCGCCTCGCTGCTCCATAATCGAAATCGCATTTTCCATAATTTGTTGTTGTGAGTTCGATAGCATTTTCAAATAACGTTTTTTAGCAAATCCGATACGCGCCCCTTTTAAGCCTCCTTTATCCAAATAGGCCGTATAATCGTTTTTTGCTTTTTCGATTGATTTCAAAGTAGCCGGGTCCTCTTCATCCGCTCCTGCAAGAATGCCGAGTAAAATGGCGGCATCTGTCACCGTTCTTGCCATTGGGCCAGCTGTATCCTGGCTGTTTGAAATCGGAATGATCCCCGCTCTTGAAAGCAAGCCGACTGTTGGCTTAATGCCGACAATATTGTTTGCGTATGACGGGCATAAAATAGATCCTGACGTTTCTGTTCCGACTGCTACCGTCGCAAGATTAGCTGCAATGGCTGCTCCAGAACCGGAACTTGAACCGCTCACATCGAAAGTTCCCGGGCCATACGGATTCAGCACCTGGCCTCCACGCGAACTGTATCCGTTCGTCATATTTTCGGTCATAAAGTTCGCCCATTCCGTCATGTTTGTTTTTCCAAGAATGACCGCACCTGCTTCACGAAGCTTTTTTACAATGAATGCATCTCGTGCAGCATAGGCATTTTTTAAGGCGAGAGACCCGGCACTTGTATGCATTTTATCATTCGTATCGATATTGTCTTTAATAAGAACGGGTATCCCGTGAAGCGGGCTTCTCGCCCCCTTTCGTTTTCTTTCTTCATCCAACGCTTCGGCGATATGTATGCTATCTGGATTCAACTCAAGAATCGTGTTAAGGCCTGGACCTTGCCCATCATAAAGGGATATCCGTTCCATATACATGCAGACCAATTCTTTTGATGTTAAATTTCCATTCTGAAACGCTTCTTGAATATTGTTGATCGTTGTTTCCTCAAGTTGAAATATTTTCGGCAATAATGGATTCATCATCAACACCTCTTTAATATTGGAAATAATTGAATTTTCTTTTTTATCGTACCATTAAAAATGCTACTTTAATAGCTTATTTAAATAAAAAATCCCATTGGGTAAAGTTACTCAATGGGATAAATGAATAGAATATTTATTTAGGCAATATCGTAATCGAATCACCGACCGGCCGTTCACCCGCGGCATCTGACGGATGAGAAATGAGCTTTCCGCCAACTGCCATAGCGGTTGATCCTCCACCGTCCAAATTTAATGCCTCTTTAGCTCCTAATGCTTTCATTATTTTTGCACTTTCTTTAAAACTGGTCCCTACACTTCGCTCCGGATTCCTTCCATCAACAGTGACTAACAATATATTTCCATTTGCTTTGATACCGGCCATCGTCCGTGGGTGACGTGTGATCCCGAAATGGTAGAAAAATTCTTCATTGGCATGAAAGCCTTCCTGTTCCGCATTAACAAAAATTTCCCCATTTTTCAACAAACGGGGCCCGCCATTGACAATGTTTGCTCCTTTTCCTGCGGCATATGGTTTGCCATCAACATAAAGGTAGTGTTTAGTAGTTAGCCTCATTCCTCGTTTGGCATGTTTTTTCAACCATAGGGCCGCTTCATTCGTTCCTGCTATTACAGACCCATTGAACGGGATCGGCCCCCCTCGTTGTTCTCTGACCTCAACGACATTTCCTTCAGCATTCAATACGGCTTCAACACCTTTGCCCTCTGGTGTACTCCTCCCAAATATCGGATCGAACTCGATGAGTTCACTGTCATCCTTACAAGTAAAATCATGCATGGGAAGCTGTGTCGGAAGATCGCCGCCAACGCCCCCGCAGCTTCGAATAAATCCAGGTTGCCTGTTCATCCCGTCCAGTTCTCTTTTCGCTCCATCTGATGATTGAATGCTCAAATGAGTAGACACTTTTGAAATTGATGCGTTATTCTTAGCATTCGGTAAAATAAAGCTTGTGCGGGAGTTAACGGCTTCGCTTACAAGTTGTCCTTTATGGACTGAAATTCCCGCCAGGTCGCCTGGAGTCCCGTCTTTGGCATCCATCACAAAATAGCCGCCGTTGGTCGCCGCTATCGATTGTGTTCGCTTCGCCATACTTGAAACGGTTTCTTTTCCTTCAACCTTGTCCATTGCCAGAGAAGTTGAAATAGTGCCTTTAAATCGGTGGCGATCAATCTCTATTACATGAATGGACCACAGGCCGGTTGTCCTTGGACTATCAAATCCAGTGTATGTAACTTTTGCATTTAAAAAGCCGTCAGACTTTAATTTTTTATTTAAATTGTTAGCTTCCTTTTCCGCCGGGAACTTGCCGACTCGAACTAAATAGCCTAATTTGTGATGTTTCACATCGTTGGTTGAATCATTTTTAATCGTATGTAAATAAGTGTCATACCCTTTGTTTTTTAAGTCTTCAATCATCATAGCCGCATCCGTTTTTTTATTGAAAAAGCCAATGTCCACCGTATAATATTCGTTGTTCGATTTCTTGCCTCTTTCAATGGAAATGAACGTAACACCTTCAGTGAGCTGTTTAATTACTCGCTTTTCCGGGAGTCCGGATTTTCCGAGGGGGAGCTCTTTAATATGCCGTGTTGTGGGTGCTTCATTCATTTTCGCCAGAGTTATTGAAGGATTTAAAGATGAAGGAATAGATATAGAAGCAATGGCGGAAGCAAAAGTTAATGAAAAAATTGTACTTTTTATTCTTTTTGGACTCACTTTCATTTTTCGTTCTCCCTTCATTTTGCTTACTTTATGCTATCGCATGTTTATTAATTCACAATGAAAACAATGTAAAACATTGTTAATTCCATACAAGAAGTATTCTTTAGAAAACTATTGTCTGATCATGTCGAATCATTTATAATAAAAATGTCTTATTAAATGAATACAGATTAAAATCCTCATCAATCCGATGAGGTAGAGGTCGCGGCTTTTATGAGTAAGAGGGACGAGATGCAGAGAACGTCAATGACTCCATCTGAAAGGAAAAGCTGCCGAAGTTTAAGTCCATCTCTGGGGGCTTAAGCTGGGGCTGTTTCCGAATAGGAACAGAACTGCCGCGTTTGTAATCCAATCAAACGTGGTGCGCTATCTTACGGAAGGTGCATGATTCGGGTAGATTAGACAACCGTCGATTCCTTTCGGCGGTTTTTTTATTTCCCACTCCTTCCAAATAAACGAAAGAGGAGTGTTATTTTATGCAAAGCGCAGCAAGAAATCTGGCAGATCATCCAACTGCCAGCGAAAAAACAGAATTAAAACGGAATTTGAAGTCACGGCATTTAACAATGATTTCACTCGGGGGGACGATTGGTACGGGGTTATTCCTCGCAAGCGGAGGCGCGATTCACTCGGCCGGTCCTGGAGGAGCTCTTCTCGCGTATATTGCGATAGGAATTATGGTTTATTTCTTAATGACAAGCCTTGCGGAAATGGCAGCATACATGCCGGTTGCCGGTTCTTTCAGCACATATGCAACAAAATTTGTCGATCCTTCTCTCGGGTTTGCATTAGGGTGGAATTATTGGTATAACTGGGCAATTACCATAGCTGCTGAATTATCGGCTGTTACGATGATCATGAAGTTCTGGTTTCCGCATAGCCCCTCTCTTCTCTGGAGCGGTCTCTTTTTAGTTATTATGTTTTTATTAAACTTTTTATCCGTTAAAGGGTTTGGAGAAGCGGAATATTGGTTTTCGATCATAAAAGTAATTACTGTGATCGTCTTTTTAATCGTTGGTTTCCTTATGATTTTTGGAATTATGAACGGAGATGCGATCGGGTTTAAAAACTTCACCGTAGGAGATGCGCCGTTTCACGGTGGATTCATGGCAACTCTCGGCATATTTATGGCGGCAGGATTTTCATTCCAAGGAACGGAGCTGCTTGGCGTAGCTGCCGGTGAAAGTGACGACCCCCGTCAAAATATCCCGCGGGCTGTTCGTCAAGTGTTCTGGCGTATTTTGTTGTTTTATGTATTGGCCATTTTCGTTATTAGCTTATTAATCCCTTATACAAATGGCAACCTCGCCAACAGCGATGTAACAGTAAGCCCCTTTACGCTCGTGTTTGATAAAGCGGGAATTGCTTTCGCTGCTTCTGTTATGAATGCGGTTATTTTAACGGCGGTTTTATCTGCGGGAAACTCCGGGATGTATGCTTCAACCCGGATGCTCTGGGATTTGGCCCGGGAAGGAAAAGCGCCCAAGTTTCTTGCTAAATTAAACAACCGCGGTGTTCCGGTCAATGCATTGATCGTTACTTCACTCGTAGGTTGCGTGGCATTTTTAGCATCGTTATTTGGCGACGGGGTTGTTTATACATGGTTGTTAAACGCTTCCGGCATGTCTGGATTTATCGCCTGGCTCGGGATTGCGATCAGCCATTACAGATTCCGGAAAGCGTATGTCGCCCGGGGACTCGATATAAATGCATTGCCATATAAAGCAAAGTGGTTCCCGTTCGGTCCATTATTCGCTTTTGCGCTTTGTCTCGTTGTCATTTTAGGTCAAAACTATTCCGCCTTTATGGGTGGTTCAATTGATTGGTACAGTGTACTTGTTTCCTATATCGGATTGCCGCTATTCATTATCGTTTGGCTTGGATATAAATTCGTTAAAAAAACTAAAGTCGTTCCACTTGATCAATGTGAATTTTAAATCGAAAGCCCGTTAATGCCCAATTGACAGGGTCAAGCGCAGAGAACACCACCCGTTATCATGATCACGGGTGGTGTTATTTCATTTTTATTTTCAAGCCATCAAAATTGGACTCGTTTTCTTTATCACATACCATTCCATGCCTCTTGCCTTTAAGCGCTTAAGAAAAGGAACGGGGGCAATCTTCTCGGGTGGAATGCATCCAGTTTCATTTAAAAGTCCTTCAGCCATCATGTCAACAGCAACAACGGGTGGAACGCCGGTTTGCCAGACTGTTGCTTGAAAGCCCGCCTTTTCAAAGATTACATCGTGATTCGCGATTGTATAGACAAATAATTCAACGTTTTCACCATTTTTCGCCCCTTTCACATTCGCACCAACGCATGAATAGCCATGGATTTTTCCGGCAAGTTCAGCAGGTTTCGGCATTGTTGTTACGACAACATCACGCGGAATTACGTTCACCCCTCCTACTTGAATGGGTTCATCACTATCAAGCCCTAAAAAACGTAAAACTTTAAGGGTGTTTACAAAATCCGGGTGAAGCGCATACCGGAACTCTACATATTCACATCCTTTCCCGATTGACTGACCAAGGGTTGTAGGTTCCTCATGTTCTACCACATAGCAATCTAACCAGCCAATTGGGTCTGGAAATTCAAACTCATCCTTATTCGCAAATGGTGTCGGATAATATTTCATTCCATCTTTTGCGGTCCAATAATTTGGTCTTGCCAGACATTCCTGAATGGCCGTTTGTGGGCTAAAATAGGTGCAAAAGCCTTCATAGTCCACTTTAGAATTATCTCCATCAAGAATCGTAATGGATTTAACTGTATCCAGTTGATCCGCTGCATATCTTGCCGCAATATTTGAAAATCCAGGGTCACAGCCTAACCCCATAATGCCTAAAATTCCCGCTTTTTTAAATTTATCACCCCAATCCAGTTGAGATAGTAGGTCGTCCGGGCTATCGGAAGCCATATCAATATAATGGGTTTTTGTATCGATACACGCCTGCATTACCGTATAATTAAATTTCGGAATCCCTGCATGAAGCAGTACGTCGATGCCATTCAAAATAGAGGCAACACTTTCTTTGCTGCTGGCATCTACTTGATAAACCGAAATCGCTGCTGAAGTGTTTTTCCTTAATGAATTTGCAAAGATTTCTGCCTCAATTGTAGAAATATCCGCAAGAACCAGCCTGGATAAATAACGTTTTTTGATTACTTCTGATGCGCAAACTTGACCTACTCCGCCAACTCCTACTATCGCTACATTAAAACCCAAACAGTCGTCCTCCTATTTAATTAAAAATTCTAAATCCGAATCCGAAACATCCTTTGTTTATCAAATACCATTTCATGCCATTTCCTCAATTTTAATTGCCACCCCCTTTAAGTTAAATAACGACTGCTTCTTTGTCCGAGGTTGTCTTTTACTTTCTTTTTATCATTCCTATTCTCCATTTAACCCCTTGATGCTTCTTCAAAATGCGATATGGATGTTTTAAAAACAAAACTCGAGGGTGCCATTCAGCAAATTATAGGCTGAATAACACCCTCGTTTTTTAAAGACTGTATGCTATTTCACGGAATTATAATCATTGCATGACTTTTCTTGTATCAATAATTTTCTCGTTCAGCATATAAAAGTTTCGCTACATCTTCCGGTTTAAAAGGATTCCCCCATCATTTTGCTCTATCTTTTTTTAAATCAGAAAGCCCAATTCCCATTGCGAAAAACTGGTTCAATTGATCCGTCTTCTTTTTCCCCATCAATAGCTAAATCTTGAGAACCGATCATAAAATCGACGTGATTGATGCTATCATTTAGTCCGATTTTCTCCAGCTCTTCTTTCGTCATATCGGATCCGTCTTTGATGCACATTGGCAGTCCGGCGCCTAACGCAATATGGCAGGAGGCATTTTCATCGAACAATGTATTGTAGAAAATAAGATTTGAATTTGAAATCGGAGAATTGTGCGGCACAAGCGCCACCTCCCCTAAATAACAAATGTTTTCATCAATAGTTAAAAGATTTTTCAATGTTTCATAACCTGTCTCAGCCTGGAAATCAACGACTTTCCCATCCTGGAATGTAAGTGAAAAATTATCAATTAATACTCCGTTATAATTTAACGGCTTTTTGCTAGTTACGACGCCGTTAACCCCATATTTTACCGGAACAGTAAATACTTCTTCTGTCGGCATATTCGGAACATAGGAAGTTCCCGCTTTATTTGTAAATTGGGCGCATAACCATTGATGTTCATTTGGAAGTTCGATTGTTAAGTTGGTTCCTTCTGATTGATAATGAAGCTTTTTATATTTTTTTTCATTTAAGTAGTCCACTTTTCGAGTGAGATTCTCAATATGCGACTGCCATTTATGTACAGGGTCTTCTTCCATCACCCGGGTAACGGTAAATATAGCTTCCCACAACTTTTTTACACTTTCTTCCTTGCTTTCCCCAGGAAAAATTTGAGCTGCCCATTCTGGTGACGGAACGGAAATAATGCTCCAGCTGATTTTTCCCGTGATCGTATAATCATTAAACTCTTTCATTGCTGTTGCCGCTGTTTTGTTGACAATGGCGACTTTTTCAGGGTCAATGTCTTTTAAAAGAGTTGGATTTGGTGCGTAAATTTGCAGTAGAGCTGTATTATTTTTAGCCATTTCGACATATCCGTTTGCTCTCCACATCGGAAACTCTTTTAAGCCTTCCTGCGGCGCAAGCCTATACTTTAATAAAGTTAATTCCTCATCGTTATAATCGACGTAAACGGTTTTAGCTCCTGCAAGATAGGCTTTTTCTACCACCTTTCTGACAAAATCCGCCGAATGGATAGGTGCCTGGATCAAAACATGCTGCCCTTCTTGGACATTTAGCCCTACTTTAATTGCCAATTCAGCATACTGGTCAAGATACGTTTGAAAATTGTCCATATAAACCCCCTTGTTATTTTTGCCATCTTTTTATTATAAATTTTTTTTGTTATTTTGTTAACTATTTTGAACATTATTACTATATACAAAAAATCAGGCCGCCGGAAGTTTGGCGACCTGATCGGTTTAAGCCTCTAATTGTTGTTGGCTACTTGCTTGTGATGAATAAACAGTTGTATCTAATTCTTTTGTCACCTTGCTTGTTAATAGCCCTGCCGTCATGCTTCCGCTCACGTTCAGCGCTGTGCGGCCCATGTCGATTAGCGGCTCGATCGAAACAAGAAGTCCAACGATTGCAACAGGCAAGTTCATCGTCGATAAGACAATAAGTGCAGCAAATGTTGCTCCCCCTCCGACACCTGCCACACCGAGTGAGCTTAGTGCGACGACAACGATCAATGTCAAAATAAATGAAGGACTTAATGGATCAATCCCGGCAGATGGTGCAACCATAACCGCCAGCATAGCTGGATAAATGCCTGCACATCCATTTTGCCCGATCGATAGCCCAAACGAGCCGGCAAAATTGGCGATGCCTTCTGGAACTCCGAACTCTTTCGTCTGTGTGCTCACATTTAGTGGCAGCGTTCCTGCACTTGTTCTCGATGTAAATGCGAATGTAAGAACTGGCAGCGCTTTTTTCACATAGGTCAAAGGACTTAACCCCGATAAAGAAAGAATAAGTAAGTGAATAATGAACATGACGATTAACGCAATGTAAGAAGCAACCACAAATTTGCCCAGTTTCCAAATCGCATTTAAATCACTCGTTGCCCCAATCTTTGTCATTAATGCAAGTATTCCATATGGAGTTAAACGCAACACAAGTGTTACGACCCTCATGACAATGGCGTAAAGCGAATCTACAATTTTCGCGAACAATTCCGCTTGTTCAGGGCTTTTTCGCTTCACACCGAGAAAGGCAATCCCAATAATAACGGAAAAAATAACAACAGCAATTGTCGATGTGGGGCGAGCCCCTGTGAAATCTAGAAATGGATTGCCAGGAAGCAATTCAAGAATCTTTTGCGGTGCTGTCATGTTTTGAATACTATCTAGTTTTTGATTCACCGTTTGCAGTTGAAGCGTCTCAGCATCTCCTTTATGAAGCTCAATTCCTTGAAGATGGAACGAAAGCGCCGACGCAATGCCGATGGCCGCTGCAATGGCGGTAGTTACGATCAATGTCCCAATCACTAAACCTCCGACTTTACCTGCATTTTTTGACAACTTCGTCTTAATAAATGCAACAAGAATCGATATAAAGACGAGCGGCATGACGATCATTTGCAGCAATTTAACATAGCCGTAACCTGCAATGTTAAACCAATCTACCGAATGAACAATGACGTTAGATGTCGGACCATAAATAAATTGCAAAATAAGCCCGAACACAATTCCTATTCCTAATGCCGTAAATACGCGTTTAGAGAAAGAAACGTGCTTTCGTTGCATGTAAAATAGGACGGAAATTAAAAGTAGCATAATAACGATGTTGACAATTACGAGAAATGTAGACACCCTATTTCTCCCCCTTTATTCGTTTAATAAAAAAACTATATTACATGTATTCCGATACGTCAAGTAGGAATTACTTGCGTCTATCCTCCCTCCTTTTTATATTTTCTTTCCCCTTATTTTATTCGAACAAGTTCCGGATTATTGCTATCCATATATGAAAATAGGAGCTATAAAACAACATATTTCAGGAATAGCAAACTTATTATGTAAGTATCATCTAATAACCGATAGAGGGGGGATTGCATGCCTTATTTGAAGTTAGAAAACAATATAAAACTATACTATGAAGCGCTTGGTGAAGGTACTCCGGTCATCTTTGTCCACGGCGTTTGGATGAGTGGCAAATTCTTTCAAAAACAACTTCCTTACTTTCGTCAAAACTACCGGGCGATTGCTTTAGATTTAAGATGTCATGGAAAGTCATCTCACGTTCACTCCGGTCATACGATTACGGGATATGCCGGAGATCTTCATAAGTTTATACAAACTTTTAATCTGAAAGACATTGTGCTGGTTGGCTGGTCAATGGGGGCATTTGTCGTCTGGGAATATATGAAGCAGTTTGGTCAAGAAAATATAAAAGGAACGGTCATTATCGATGAATTAGCATCGGATTTCAAATGGCCGGATTTCCCGATCGGCGCGTTTAATATGGAAACGCTTATCCACTTTATGAAAGAGATTCAAACGAACAGAGATTCATTTGTGAAAGAATTTATTCCGTTAATGTTTAAAAATGGCCTTGCCGATGAAGAAATGGACTGGATGTTCGCGGAAGTAAGTAAGCTGCCGGAATCGGTTGCGAGCGCCATTCTATTTGATCAATCGGTGGTCGACTATCGTTCACTATTGCCGACAATTAAGATCCCGACCCTACTTTGCTTCGGAAGAGAAGAAAAACTGATTCCTGTTGCCGCAGGGAAGCATTTACAGGAAAACATCCCGAACTCAAAGCTAGTGGTCTTTGAAAATAGCTGCCATTGTCCGTTTCTGGAGGAAGCTGACTTGTTTAATAAGGAAGTTGATGCGTTTATAAAGTCTCTCAATTAACTGAAAAACAACAGCGCGCAGCTGTTGTTTTTATTGTTCCTCAAAGTAATTTTTGTAATAGCCGCCGACTTTTCCGGTATTGTCGACAATAAAATAAAAGTCTTCGGTTTCATTTTTCACGTCGTACGTTTTTCCGGCAGTCAACACGCGGTCCACCATATACTTTTCAGCGTTTGTATGGACACATTTCACTTTTTTTATCGTTTCTTTTTCAAGCCATGTTTTATGTATCATTCCCATTGCTCCTTTGCCAAAGCTTAATCTTCCATTGTCAGTATACCATTTTTAATCAACTAAAAACCAGCCGTTACAACCTTAAAGAAAGTTCTTAAAAGAAAAACTAAAGGTAACCCGGATTTTCTTCTTTTTTGAAAATCCGGGTAAATAATGCAGTTTTTAAGATTATGCTTTCAATACGGTAAATGAAATTATATCTCTTCTTAGCTTACTTCTTTATAGTACGACCGAACAGTCATTTCGTAATAGCCAAAATAAATAAGTATATACACCGGCACGCAGATGAAAATAGGGATGGCGACGCTTACCGGCATCATTTTTTCCAATGCTTTTAAAGCAAATAGCGTATGAAGCACTCCGAGAATGAGAGGAGCGGTAAAGACGAAGGCCATTTGCTTTCGGATCGCGCGCTTCTTCTCCTGGTTTGTTACTCCGACTTTTTGTAAAATGTCGTATTGTGGCTTGTCCGCAGCCGCTTCCATCATTTGTTTGAAATAAATGATTGACCCTGTCGCAAGCAGAAAGACTAATCCTAAGAAAACCCCGATGAAAATCATGAGTCCTGAACTTTGCAGCCCTTCACTAAACAAGTGATAATAATCGCTGTACTGCTCGCTGTTTTTAACAGCCTTCGCAAGATTGTTTGAGAGCGCTTCGCTGTCCCGTTCGTTTTTCACAGTAATATTGCGGACAACCCGCTCTTTGCCAGTTTGTTTCACCCTGTCGTATACATGATCCGGCACGACTAGTACGAACTCACCAAAATCTGAAAGGTAATAAGCACCGGCGCCTTTAATTTTCATCCGCATCGAAGACTTACCAATATTCAGCTGGACGGATTTATGGACATATGAATCATCAAATCCGCTTAAATTATCATCATATGAACCATCGACCGCAAATACTTCTCCGGGTTTTAAATGCACGTTTTCACTTTTGCCGATTTGTTTCATATATGAATGAAATTCACTTTCCGGCATAAGATGGAATCCTTCATCGATCATGTACCGGATGTTGCTAACATACCGAACACCGCTTACTTCCCCTTTGACAAACACCGTTTTTAGCGCGACATCGTTTGTCACCGGATGATTCGCTTTTTCTCTATTTAATGCGGCATTCACTTTTTCATCCAGGTGTTTATCTTTTTTCACATATGAATAACTGAACGGACGCATCTGGTCTGCCGTCTGAAACGTGCTTATATATACTGTTGCCGAAAAACCGACGGCACAAAGCGTTACAGCACTAAGAACACTAATCGTCGCAAGTGACGTCGCATTTCCTTTGATCCGGTATAAAAGCTGCGATGTGCTAAAAATGTTCATTCCTTTATAAAAGGAACGTTTTTTCTTTTTCGCTCGTTTCAACATAGCAACCGTAAAAAAATGGAACAACATGTACGTTCCGGTGACCGTAAAAAAGAGAATGGCGAACGCGAGCGGTAACAACCCGAGACCTTTAGTAGCAATTTTCATAAAAAAGAGCGCCATTGTGTAGCCCGTTGCAATGAATAAAATGCCGACGGCCGCCATCAACCAGGATCCTTTCGGGACGCCCTCTCCTTCCTTTTCCGCAGAAAACAGCTCAATTAGCTTAAAACGGTATATGAGCCGATATCCTTGAAAGGATGTATATAGAATAATTAAGAAAAAGACGGCAAATGTTTGCAGGACTGCTCTTACAGGAATTTCAAAGGTTACGTGCAAATCAAGCCCCATAAGCACAAGAAGCAAGCTTAAAAACGCTTTTGAAAGCAACGCACCTATCAAAATCCCAATCATGAGACTAATTAAACCCATACATAAATTTTCGTAAAAGAGCATTTTTCCGATTTGCTTTTTCCGCAGGCCCAAAAGGGAGTATAAACCGACTTCTTTTTTTCGTTTGCGTGTAAAAAAGCCGTTAGAGTAAATCATAAATAGCGCCACAAATAAAATGAGCAGAACGCTTGAAACACTAAACCCTCCTGAAATTTTCGTTGACGCGTCCGCCGCTTTTTCAATTTGTGAATTATACTTAAGCGACACAAAGGTGTAATACATAACAATGCTGAAAATCATTGAAGCGAAATAAAGAAAATAGTTTTTGAAATTTCGCTTCACATTTCGGATCGCAAGGTTAAATAACGTCACTTACGCCACCTCCGATGTCGGACAGTATAGCCAAAATCGAGGAAAAAAACTGTTTGCGCGATCTCTCTTCTTTATACAGTTCCTTAAAAATGCGGCCATCTTTAATAAAAAGGACACGGCGGCAATAACTTGCGGCAAACGCATCGTGTGTGACGAGTAATATCGTCGCCCGTGCCTTTTCGTTTAGTTGTGTTAAGCTTTCTAACAAATCTGTCGCAGATTTTGAATCTAGCGCCCCTGTTGGTTCATCTCCGAAAATTAATGTCGGATTTGTAATGATCGCGCGAGATGCGGCACAGCGCTGCTTCTGCCCGCCAGAAATTTGATACGGATAGTGGTTCAAAATCCGCTCAATCCCAAAAGTTGCTGCGATTTTTTTAACCCGGTTATCGATTTCTTTTGCATTGACTTTCGCCAGCGCAAGAGGAAGTGCAATATTTTCTGCAACGGTTAGCGAATCAAGCAAATTATAATCTTGAAAAATAAAGCCGAGTTTATTGCGCCGAAATAACGCAAGCTTATCTTCTTTCATTTTGACGATATCGTTCCCGTCAATGTAAATTTCACCAGACGTTGGGCTATCAATTGTTGAAATCATATTTAATAACGTTGTTTTCCCGGCGCCAGAAGGACCCATTATCCCGACAAACTCTCCTTCCTTCACGGTAAATGAAACATTATCCAACGCTTTATATTCATTCCCCTTTCCTTTTGTAGAATAGATTTTAGAAACATTTTTCGCTTCTAATACGACATTCATCTTGTATTCCCTCCCATTTCGATTGGGCCTTTAATTGGCGGCCTATTCATATTCGTTAATTTTTCACTTATAACTTTACAGATGGATAGAAACAGGAGCCATCTAATTACCTTACAGTTGGCTTACGATTTTGTAAGAAAAAAGCCTATTCCTTTAAGTAGTCAAGGAACAGGCTAAATAAACTCTTTTATCTTATTTTGAAAAGAAACCTTTTAAAGCGAATGCCACGTTTTGCGGTCTTTCGGCTAAACGGCGCATATAGTAGCCGAACCAGTCGTCGCCGTACGGGATATAGACGCGCATATTGTACCCTTCTTTAACCAATTGCTGCTGCATTTCCGTTCTAAATCCGTATAGCATTTGGAACTCGAATTGATCGTTCGGAATGTTGTTTTCTTTTACGAATTGTTTGACTTTCGCAATAATGTTATGGTCATGTGATCCAATAGCGGTAAAGCTTCCACTGAGAAGATGGGCTTTAATAATTTTCCAATAATTTTCATCAACGTCTTTTTTATCCTGGTAAGCAACTTCGGGCGGCTCTTTATACGCCCCTTTTACCAGGCGGAGCGAAACCCCTTTCAATTCTTCGATATCTTTTTCCGTCCGGTATAAATACGCTTGAATGACCGTACCGACATTGTCGTATGTTTTCCGCAATTCTCGTAAAATGTCCAAAGTAATTTGGCAGTGAGAATAATCTTCCATATCAATTCTGACAAAAAGGTTATGTTTAGTTGCTGTATCTAGTATACGGCACATATTGTCAAAGCAAAAGTCATGATCGATATCAAGACCGAGTTGCGTCATTTTTACGGACAACGTGCTTTTCACACCGGATGTAGCGATAGCTTCAAGCGTTCTCACGCAATAATCAGTCGATTCAATCGCTTCTTCACGGCTTGACACAAACTCTCCTAAATGGTCAAGCGTTGCCACGATACCTTTATCGTTCAATTCTTTTACTGCCTGGATTGCACTTTCGATCGTTTCGCCGGCAACGACTTTCGAGGCTCCGAATTTTAGTCCCCATTTTCTTGCCGCTTTATTTAATGTCTTGTTCTCAGATACTGCAAGGAAAAAGTTTTTTGAAATTGCCGCTAACATGGATAGTACCCCCCCTATGAAGTTCGCATTGCAGCTCGGCTAAAAGCTGCAATGCATAATTTGTTTATAGTGTTTCGCCTGTCGTCTTCGCTTGCATATGCAAGATGAGGTAGTCAGGA
>NZ_JBBHZM010000058.1:0-14997 GCF_049843615.1 Fictibacillus sp. Mic-4
GATTATCGATCATATATGTACACCTGCCGTGTAAAATAGGGAAACTTTTACTTTTTCCTAATTATAGCAAAATGTTTTTCTGTGTGAATGCTTATAGGATAAATTGATACTTTTTGCCTATTTAAATTTTTACAAACAGGTCCAGCTTACTAAATATCTATTTTCTATTTAAATGTGTTTTAACTTTAAATGAATAAGGGTAAAGTCTTCTACATAACAACGCAATCTATTAACTTAAATAAAAACAAGGAGTGATTCCGCAATGAGTGAGGTACTATTCACGGCCCATGCAACAGCAAAAGGCGGACGCCAGGGGCACGTAAAATCGGACGATGGAGTACTCGACCTGAATTTGGTGATGCCGACGGAAAAAACAAATGAAAGAGGGACAAATCCAGAGCAACTATTTGCCGCCGCTTATGCTTCCTGCTACAATGGAGCGCTTAATCTTGTCGCCTCGAAAAAAAAGATGGATGTCGATACAAGCGTGACGGCCGATGTAAGTTTCTTGAAAGATCCAGAAGATAAAGGATTTAAAATTGGCGTAACGTTAAATGTAGAAGTTAATGGAGTCAGCCAGGAAGATGCTGAAATGTTAGCGGAAGAAGCCCACAAAGTATGTCCTTATTCAAAAGCGACAAGAGGAAACATTGACGTTACGTTGAATCCAAAGGCTGTATAATAGGAAACATGAACACGGATAAATTTCCGTGTTCTTTTTGTTGAGAATTAACTTTTCCTGGCATGATGATCGTGTCTTTTTATTGCTTCTTGATCCCTAATCCTCTATCACATGTGTCCTACTATTTGAAATAAAGTCGTCTTTTTTTCTTTTTCAATCCGAATAGAGTAACAACTTGGGAAAATCGTTGCATTTCCCCTCAATATTTATACTTTAATTCGTCCAATTTTCCCAAAACCATTTTCCAATTTTTATGTTACGATGGAAATAGGTAGAAAGAAATATTTTAGACAGAGGGGGATTCAATTGGACTTAGATGTAGTAGGTTCCGATCAGTTGACAAGCTTGCTTAATACATGGAATCAGTACATACGAACAAGTGAGATTGAACGGGCTGAACAAGTCAGGAAAAATGTGCAAAACAAACTCAGCAGCATTGAAGAAAACCAATCAAAATTTATCGATTACCTACTTCTAGAATTTCGACATCAATTGCTTCAAAAAAACTCCGAAGAGATAACATCACTTCTTCCAAAAGTTGAATCATATCAAACAGAAATGGACGGTTTACAAACCTTTTACTTTTTCTTTTTAAAGGGAATTTACTTATACAACACGAGAAACTATGAGGCAGCATTGGAAAACTACGAATTGGCAGAAAAAAAGTTAAGTTTTGTTTCTGATGATGTTGAACGGGCTGAGTTTTATTATAAATTAGCTTCTCTTTATTATCAGTTTCGCCAAACATATTTATCTACAGATTATGTTAAAAAAGCAATCGATATCTTTCAGTTAACCCCCAATTTTTCAAAAAGGGTTGCTCATTGCGAACTTTTAATTGGGCTTAATTGTGTAGATATGAAACAGTTTGAGCAAGCTGAAGTTCAATTTCATTCTGCTTTAGACTGTGCAAATAAATGTAAGGATGAGGAACTCAAAAAATTTGTTTACCATAATCTTGGTTTACTTTATGCAGAACAAAATCTATCAGAAGTGGCACTCCGTTATCTAAATAAACTATCTTCTGATAAGGAATATGAAAAATATCCGACTATTCTATTTCTTTTAACAAGGGAATACTGTAAATTAAATGCCATTGAAGAAGCAAAGTTTTGGTATGACCAAGGAAAGAGATCTTGTGAGATTCAAGGTAATCAAGAGTATCTTTACCGTTTTAAACTTTTGAATGCAACTTATCTTCAATCAAATGAAAATTACTTCGAAGAAACTTTTAAAGAAGGAATTTCCTACTTTTACAAAGAAAAATTATGGTTAAATGTTGAAAGTTATGCTGAAGAACTTGCTTCTTTTTATAAAGAAAAAGAAAGATACAAAGAAGCAGTTGACTACTATGAATTAGCAAAAGAAGTGAGACAAAAAATTCTTGAAAAGGTGGCTTTAAAATGAAAAAATCCAAATTAATAGCCTGCACAATGATACTTCCAGCAGCACTTACAATTAGTGTACTTAACTTTAAGGAAATTCACTCTCACAAAAGTACTTCCCATTTTGAAAAAGCTAAACCTCCAGTTTTTTTGGCTGAAAGAGAAGGCGGAGTTCCAAATTCATCGTCTTTTTTAGCAAAAAAAAATGGTAGAGTGGCTCATTCCCCATCTATTTTAAGAACTTAATCCACTATGGAAAAATTAATGTTTTTGCCCTAAGAATACATTTCTTAGGGTTTTTTTATAAGAATTATAGATTTAGCGTTCTACTGTTTGCTACTAGGCTAAGTCACCGGAAATGCCGCTTCCAGCGTAAACTTGAAAAGTAACTCAAATTCGAATCACTGAATGTTCTCGAGCGCTGTTTTCACTTCCTCGTTTAATCCCTGTTTACTTGTCGTTCTACAAATCAACGGATCCCAATCGGGTTGCCGGGCTAGTTTATCAATCATATTTATAAAATTCAGGGTTATGGATTATGACTTATCCGCAGTGCCAATTGCCAAAACGTAGCCGTCAGGATCCTGAATGGCAAATTCCTTCCATTTCCCCCATTCAAATTCGGTCACTGTCGGCTCCTGAACAATAGTGCCACCTTTTTGTTTCCATTCTTTATACAAAGTTTCTAAGGAAGCAAAATCATCCGCGTAAGCATACGTATCCCAGACGATTCTGTCCCCAATCGTATTCGGAGAAACCGCTTGATTTTCTTTTGCCTGTATAAGTTTGAATCCAAGTTTAATCTCATCATCCCGAATGGCCCACCAATCCGTCACGTCACATCCAAGCACTTCTTTGTAAAAAGATTTCGACTTTTCTAAATCAGAAACAACCAACACGGTTAATGACTGAATTCGATTATTCATTTTAAGTCTCCTTTGAATTAGAATGAACCTGGCTGTGTATATTTTATCATATAGAACATATGTTTGTAAACGAATTCTCAGAAAATTAAGCTGTCCATTTTCCGCCTGCTTTGAGCCCGAGGAATCACGTTAAATGGTATACTACTAAAGAAAACTATTAGGAGAGGAGGCTTAATTATGGCAATTGCAGATATAACAATCATCCCTATTGGGACTGAAACGCCGAGCGTGAGTGAATATATCGCTCAAATCCAAAAGGTGCTTGAGGAAAATTCGGACAGGGTAACGTATCGATTGACCCCGATGAGCACGTTAATTGAAGGGGATTTGAAAGACGTGTTTGAAGTGATTGAACAGCTTCATGAAGTTCCTTTTCAAAAAGGGATCAAGCGTGTCGCTACCAATATTCGAATCGACGACCGCCGGGATAAAAAATCAACGATGGAATCGAAGCTCGCTTCCGTTGAAGCAAAAATGAGCAAATAATAATCGAAAGGACTATTCCCTTTTAACGGAAATAGTCCTTTTGTCATGTACATCTTATTTATGCAAATCCGGTTAATTTATGCAATTTCGAATAAACATGACTGCGCCATTAAGTGAAATAACAGTATTGATTACAATTAATCAGCAATTATCAAAATAGTTTTTTGAATTATTCAAATTTGGCATGATATATGCATTATTAACATTAGCTAATGATCATTAGTTCACTTATAAATATGAGGAGGATTGATTAATGGAGAAGACGAATTCGCCATCTCTTCACCGTTCGTTAACGTTAAAGTACGTCATTTTTTTCGGATTGGCGTTTATGGCGCCGCAAACCTTTTTCTCAACGTATGGGGTTGCAGTACAAAGCACAAACGGCATGATTCCTACGGCTTATGCGGTAGCTTTAATTGTTATGTTATTTACTGCTTATAGTTATGCCCAATTAGTGAAAGCGTTTCCGAACGCTGGTGCCGCTTATACGTTTACGCAAAAATCAATTAGTCCGCATATCGGCTTTCTCGTTGGCTGGACGATTTTAATTGATTATGTGTTTAGCCCGATGATCAGTTCATTGCTTCTCGGTATTTCGCTAAGGGCTTACTTTCCTTCCATTCCAATGTTTGTTTGGATTATATCTTTCATCATTATTATCACTACAGTCAATATTCTTGGCATAAAATTTGCAGCGAAGTTCAATACGTACTTGCTCCTGCTACAACTTCTCGTCTTTTTGGTGTTTTTCGTCTTATCGATTAAAGGATTGTTTGAAGGAAAAGGTGCCGGGACATTATTTTCAGCCGTGCCGTTTTTCGATTCCGAAATTAAAATACCGACATTTCTTTCGGTAATTCCTATTCTCTGTTTTACCTTTTTAGGGTTTGATGCCGTAACGGCGCTGTCGGAAGAAACGAAGCACCCGAAGAGAACGTTGCCGAAAGCGATTTATTCCATTACGTTGATTGGCGGCCTGTTGTACATTGTAAGCGCTTATTTTTCACAACTTATTTTTCCGGACTTTCAATCATTTAAAGACCCCGAATCGGCTTATATCGAAATTGCCATGTACATTGGTGGAAACGTATTCACAAGCTTTATTGTTGCGGTTGGATTAACGGCATCCTTTGCTTCATCTGTTGCCTCCGGGACAAGCGCATCGCGCATTTTATATGCGATGGGCCGGGAAAATGTATTGCCGAAAAAGGTGTTTGGCTATCTTTCGCCAAAATACCGGACACCTGTATTTAATCTTGTGATAATTGGCGTAATCGCGTTAAGCGCTCTTTTCCTCAATCTTACAACCGCGGTATCTCTTATAAACTTTGGAGCGTTGTTTGCCTTTTTCTTCGTGAATCTTTCTGTTATCGCCCATTATTTTATTCGGGAGAAAAAGCGGTCAGTGAAAGGGACCATTCAATACTTCATTATCCCGATCATCGGTGCGGCGCTTATCGGACTATTTTTTATCAAATTAGATAAGCACTCTCTTATGCTCAGAGGCAGCTGGCTTCTTATAGGATTAATCTATTTATTGAATTTAACAAAAATGTTCAGGCAGCCCCCTCCCCAGCTTAGCTTTGAAGAAGCTTAATTGTGATGTAGAAAAGTATAACAATAGAAAGGAATGGTTTATTTTATGAGTCAACTAGCTGATATGATTATTACAGGCAACAAAGTATTTACCGGTCTTGCCGATCGGCCGGAACCCGCATCGATTGCGATTGCAAACAATCGTATCATTGCGGTCGGTTCTGAAGAAGAAATTAATGCTTTTAAAGGTGAATATACGAAAATCTATCAATTTCATGATCAACTAATCATGCCGGGATTCCATGATTTCCACCTGCATATTATGCATGGGGCGGTTTCATTGAACAGCGTCGACCTTTTTTCGGCCCGTTCGGAACAAGAAGCACTTAATATGATCAAGGAATTTGCTGATTCGAACCTTGAAAATCCATGGGTGATCGGGTTTACCTGGGATGCGGGCTATTGGGATACGCAAAAGTTGCCGAATCGCTATTCGCTCGACCGCATTCTGCCTGATCGTCCAGCGATTCTGTTTCACGCCGAAGGCCACTATGCATGGGTGAATTCAAAGGCTCTGGAAATCGCAAACATTACACGTGAGACAGAAAACCCTTCTTACGGCATAATCGGCAAAGATGAAGATGGGGAACCGAATGGAATTTTATACGAAAAGGCAATGGGGGCAGTCATCCGGCATGCGTTTACTTTTTCAAAGGAGCAAAAAACCGAGATTTTCACGAACTTCTTACGCCATGCCGCAAGTTACGGGGTAACGGCTGTTCACGATTTATTTGCGACGGAATCACTGGAAATCCTTGATGACTTTGGGCTTTTCAAAGAGTTTGAGGATCGCGGCGAATTAACGACACGCATTCATTTATGGCCCGCTTTAAATGGTGATATCGAACGGGCGAAACAATTGCGGAATGCGTACCAATCAGACAAGCTCCGTGTTTCAGGGCTGAAGCAATTCATCGATGGTGTCATTACGGCAAGAACGGCCTTTTTGCTTGAACCTTATGCCGATCAACCCGAAACTCGCGGGGAAACTTCTTTCCCGCCTGAGACAATTAAAAAATGGGTGACCGAAGCCGATCGAGAGGGATTCAGCATTCGTTTCCATGCGATTGGCGATGCAGCGATCCGACTTGCTTTGGACGCCTATGAGGAAGCGCAAAAAGCGAATGGAAAAAGAGATTCACGTCACTCTATTGAGCATGTTGAGGTCATTCATCCGGATGATATTCATCGGTTTAACGAACTTGGCGTTACTGCTTCCATGCAGCCTGACCATTTTGCGATGTCAGAACGCGGCGTTTATACAGAGCGGATCGGGAGCGACCGGGAAAAATATGTATTCTCGATTAACACATTGCAAAGATCCGGGGCTAAACTCGCATTTGGAACGGACTTCCCGATTGACCAACTGAACCCGCTTCTCCAAATCTACCGTGCGATCACGCGAATCGACAGTGGCGGAAAAGATGTATGGCATCCGCATGAGCGTATCACCCTCGCTGAAGCCTTGAAGGCATATACGATCGGTTCAGCCTATGGTTCGTTTAGAGAACATGAGCTCGGCACACTTGAAGCAGGAAAATTGGCCGATATCGTCGTTCTCGAACGAGACCTTTTTGCCATCCCGGCAGAAGAAATACCGCACACTAAAGTACAATTAACAATTGTAGACGGAAAAACGGTCTATGATTGGACCAAAAGCTTCATAAAACAATAATCGCTAAGGGGCCATCCGGAAAGCCAGTATAGTTGACTTTCCGGCGCCCTTTTTTATCGTCTATTTTTAGATCACTGCCATTTTGTATGAATCAACGGACTTTAGATGTAAAATGCAATTCGTTTGACAATAGACCTTGAAACTTATAATAATAGATTATTAAGTTTATTAACTTTTTAGCCACGACCATTCACTTTCAGTTATTTCTTTATTCTTCTTCTATCCACATATAACCATGTTGTCTTGAAATGTCTAACCTTTAAGTTATCCAAATTCAAAAATCATATAGGAGGGTATTTTTACTTGGACACCATCGCATCAAACAAAAAAATGAGGATAGCGCCAATTTTTGCGGTTCTTCTTGCCGGTGCATTTGTAGCATTTTTAAATCAAACCGTCATTGCTGTCGCATTGCCCAAAATTATGGATTACTATCAAATTTCTGCTGTTACTGCCAATTGGCTCAGTACGATCTTCATGTTAACCAATGGAATTGTTATCCCGATCACCGCTTATTTAATGGATCGCTATACAACGAGGCAACTGTTTTTATTCTCTATGGGGATTTTTGTGATTGGAACATTCCTATGTGCGGCAGCGCCTGCTTTCTCGATTATGTTAATCGCCCGGGTTGTGCAAGCAATAGGTGCCGGGATCCTTTTTCCTTTAATTACAAATGTCATTTTTACCTTATTTCCGCTTGAGCGGCGCGGGTTTGCAATGGGGATCTTCGGTGTTGCGATGAACTTTGCCCCGGCGATTGGCCCGACATGGGCAGGCTGGATTATTGAAACTTTTTCGTGGCAGGTTATTTTTTATATCATTGCTCCTATCGCCCTTTTAGACTTTATACTCGCTATTTTTCTTGTAAAAAATGTGACAGAAACAAAACGTCCTAAATTGGATGTCCCTGGCGTCATTTTATCCACCATTGGTTTTGGCGGCCTCCTTTACGGCTTTTCAACAGCCGGGACGAAAGGATGGAATCATCCAGAAGTTATCGCCTTGTTTAGTATTGGTGGAATCAGCCTGATTCTGTTTGTTTGGCGTCAGCTGTCTGTCAAGCATCCTATTTTAGAATTTCGCATTTTTAAATACAAGATGTTTAGTTTAACAGCGATTATAAACGTCATAGTAACGATGTCCATGTTCTCCGGAATGATTTTAATGCCCATCTATATGCAAAATGTCCGCGGCTTCAGCCCGCTCGAAGCAGGGTTTATGCTGTTGCCAGGCGGAATCGTCATGGGGATTATGTCGCCAATTACGGGGAAACTTTTTGATAAATATGGGGCAAAATGGTTAGCGATTATCGGCCTAGCGATTACGATTCTTACGACATATGCTTTGACAAGGCTCCAAACCGATACGTCCTTCTTCTATATTTTGTGGGTTTATACGGTCCGGATGTTTGGCATGTCCATCTTAATGATGCCCATCTTTACCGCCGGCCTGAATGATCTTGGACTTCATTTAAATAAATATGGCACTGCTATGGTTAACACATTTAGAATGGTAGCCGGGGCAGTAGGCATGGCCTTTTTTGTCTCCATTATGACGAATCAAGGGGAAAGCCATGTGAAAACGATTGTTAGCCAACATCATATTTTGCCAACGGATAAAGTCCATATGGCCATGGCCGTCAATCAAGGCACAGTAATGGGAATTAATGATGCGTATATGGTCGCAACCTATTTGACTGTGGCAGCCTTTATTTTGTCATTCTTTATTCGAGGGAGCAATCCATCTAAAGAGCAATCCGTCCCTAATCGGGTGAAACGTATGAAAAAAAGTGCTACAACGACTGTAAGCAGCTAATATACGAGACGCTTGCATAACATCAAACTGAGGCTGGATCTCCTCTGGCCTCAGCTATTTGTTTTTCCGGACGCTAATCGGAAAAACTGCCGGCCAAGATTAAGACTTCAATGAGGTACATCAGACAAACGGGATTCTACTTTTTTTAAGCTCTTGTATCGCAATAAATAAAGTGGCTTTTTTTCTAACACTGGAATCAAAATCGGTTCAGTTCAGGAAAAGAAATGAAAAAAGAGGGCATTCTCATCACGAGAGGCCCTCTACTCTATTATTCATCAAACCCGATGGAAATATACTTTGTTTCTAAATATTCTTCAATGCCATGGTGTCCGCCTTCGCGGCCGAGTCCGCTTTCTTTATATCCGCCGAATGGCGCCTGGGCCGTTGATGGAAGGCCGTCATTCAATCCGACAATGCCATATTCGAGCGCTTCACTGATGCGAATCGCACGGCTTAAATTTTCCGTGAAAATATAGGCAGCCAGTCCAAAATTCGTATCGTTCGCCTGGCGGATAACTTCCTCTTCCGTTGTAAAGGATACGATTGGAGCGAGCGGGCCGAATATTTCTTCTTTTATGCAAAGCATGTCTTCATGAACATTCGTCATAATGGTAGGTTCGTAGAAATAGCCGTTGGCACCAGCAGGTTTTTCGCCGCGATAGACGATAGTTGCGCCTTTCTTTTCGGCATCTTCGATGAGCGACTGCACTTTTTCTACCGCCGCTTCATCAATTAATGGTCCGATTCCGGTTCCTTCTTCAAGTCCGTTTCCTACTTTTAATTCCGACAATTCCTTTTTAAATAATTCGACAAACTCCTCCATCACATTTTCATGGACGTATACGCGGTTTGTACAAATGCACGTTTGACCCGCATTTCTAAACTTGGAAGCGACTAAATTTTTTGCCGCTTTTTCTAAATTTGCATCATCCATGACGATAAATGGAGCATTTCCGCCCAATTCGAGGGAAATTTTCTTTACGTTATCCGCTGCCTGGCGCATTAAAATTTTTCCGACTTCTGTCGAGCCTGTAAAGGTGATTTTCCGCACACGGCTGTCTTTCATCCACGCTTCGCCGATCGCCGATGCCTTTCCGGTGACGACATTGAATACTCCTTTTGGTATGCCCGCTTTTTCCGCAAGTTCCGCTAATTTTAACGCCGTTAGCGGTGTTTGCTCGGCCGGTTTCACGACGGCGGTACATCCGGCAGCAAGAGCCGGGCCGACTTTCCGTGTAATCATCGCGGCCGGGAAGTTCCACGGTGTAATCGCAGCAATAACGCCGACTGGCTCTTTACGAACGAGAAGACGTTTGTTTGTTGCGGAAGCAGGGATCGTTTCTCCATAAACACGCTTTGCTTCTTCGGCGTACCATTTAATAAAGCTGTTCGCATAACTCATTTCGCCAATCGCTTCATTTAACGGCTTCCCTTGTTCCATCGTCATTAACTTGCCGATTTCTTCCTTCTCTTCTTCAATCAAATTAAACCACTTCATAAGAAGGTTAGAGCGTTCTTCCGCCGTTTTTTTCGGCCAGCTTTTAAACGCGTCAAAGGCTGCATCGACAGCTAGCGCCGCTTCTTCTTTTCCGCCGCGCGGAATGATGCCTACGACTTCTTTTGTCGCCGGGTTGAGAACATCCGTAAATTCAGTCAGATTTTCTCCGACCCATTCACCGTTAATATACATTGGATAAAATTTATTTTTTTCGATGACACTACTCACTACATTCACCTCACTTACGCATATTGTGGTGCAAATACGGCTTCAACCGATTCTGTTAAAATGGCAAGACCTTCTTCAAGCTGCTCGTCCGTAATGGTTAGCGGCATTAAAATGCGGATGACATTGCCGTATACGCCGGCGCTTAATAATAGAAGCCCTCTGTCATTTGCTTCTTTTACAATTTTTCCAACTGCTTCTTTATCCGGCGTTTTGCTTGCTCGATCTTTTACTACTTCGAATGCGCACATCGCTCCGAGTCCGCGAACGTCTCCGATTTGTTCAAAGCGGTCAGCAAGCTGGTTAAAATGATCAATGACTTTATTGCCTAACACATCAGCGCGGTCGTTCAGTTTTTCTTTTTCAATAATATTGATGACCGCAAGTGCTGCCTGGCAGCCGAGCGGACTTCCAGCATACGTTCCGCCGATCTCGCCTGGATTTGCCGCATCCATAATTTCGGCGCGTCCGATCACACCGCTGATTGGTGTTCCTGCTCCAAGTGATTTTGAAATGGTGATAAGATCCGGTTCTACTCCGAAATGGTCAATCGCAAAGTATTTTCCTGTCCGGCTAAAGCCTGTTTGAATTTCATCAGCCACAAAAAGAATGCCGTATTTCTTGCAAATGTTATAAATGCCCTGAACAAATTCCTTCGTTGGAATGATAAATCCACCTTCCCCTTGAACCGGTTCCATCACAACGGCTGCGATCGATTCCGGAGCGGCATCAGCGATTAAAAAGTGTTCAAATTGTTCAACGAGGTACTGAGAATATTGTTCTTCGGTCATGCCTTCCGGACGGCGATAAGCGTATGGATATTCCGCTTTATACACTTCTGGTGCAAACGGTCCGAATTCATATTTGTAAGGCTTCACTTTGCTCGTCATTGTCATCGTCATTAATGTCCGCCCGTGGAACCCTCTTCTAAAGGAAACGATTCCCTGGCGTTTCGTATATTTACGCGCGATTTTAACGGCATTTTCAACAGCCTCTGCTCCGCTGTTAAAGAAAGCCGCTTGTTTCGGGAAATCTCCCGGAGCAAGTTCCGTCACTTTTTCAGCCAATTCAATGTATGATTCATACATCATGACATTAAATCCGGTGTGAATGAATTGATCAGCTTGATCTTTGATCGCTTTTACGACTTCAGGATGGGAATGCCCGACATTGATTGTCCCGATTGCGCCGGCGAAATCAATATACGTATTTCCGTCAACGTCTTCCACTAAAGCTCCGCTTGCCTTTTTTACAAATGCCGTCGTTCCATTGCTGATCCCGCGCGGCACAACCCGTTTGCGCCGTTCTAAAATTTCTTGAGATTTAGGGCCCGGAATCGCTGTTGTCAAGTTTACGAATGTTTTAGCCATTATAGACATCCTTTCTTTTACAGAAGTAAGGTAAGCAAAAATGGCAGGGCCGCTCATTTTTACTTACCTATTAAAAGAGGAACCGAATCCTTCTTTTTCAGTTTTAAGCTTTTACGTTTTTAAGTACTTCTTTAAATGTTTTTACGACTGTATTGACTTCTTCATAGCTGATCGTAAGCGCAGGCTCAATGCGGATCGTTTTCGAGTTGATGAGCGTACCTGCGACAAGAACGCCGTTGTCGAACATTCCTTTTGACACTTCATAGCCGATTTCATCTTTATGGAATTCGATACCGATCATCAATCCCTGGCCGCGGATTTCCAATACTTTATCTTCGTGTCCTTTGGCCGCTTCTTTTAGTTCATTTAAGAAATACTCCCCTACTTCCGCAGCGCGTTCTGGTAATTTTTCTTCTAACAATACGTCGATTGTTGCAATGGCTGCCGCACAAGCAAGCGGGTTGCCGCCGAACGTCGTCGTATGCATAAACGGATTTTCGAACCAGCTTTTGAACACTTTTTCGCGAGCGACGATGGCGCCTGCTGGCATAACGCCTCCACCAAACGCTTTTGCAAGACAAATAATATCAGGAACGACATCAAACAACTCAGCCGCGAACATTTTTCCTGTACGTCCCATACCCGTTTGTACTTCATCCAAAATGAGAAGTGCTCCGTACTCATCACAAAGCTCTCTTACTTGTTTCAAGTAGCCTTCTGGAGGGATGATGATTCCGCCTTCTCCTTGGATTGGTTCTAAGATCACAGCCGCCACATCTTCACCCGTTAACGCGCAAACTTCAAATGTTTTTCTCATCATGTCGATGTCCCCGAATGGAACATGACGGAAACCAGGGATTAATGGCAAGAACGGCTTACGGAAAATGCCTTTCGCTGTTCCGGAAAGGGAACCAAGGCTCTTACCATGGAACGCTTTTGTCGTAGAAATGAACGTTGTCCGTTCGCTGTACATTTTGGCAAGTTTCAATGCTGCTTCAACACTTTCCGTACCGCTGTTTGTAAAGAATGCATATTTAAGATCTCCAGGCGTGATTTCCCCTAAAATTTTCGCAAGCATTGCACGTAGCGGATCAAGAAGATCCTGGCTGTGAAGCGCCTGGCGCTTTAATTGGTCAGTTACTGCTTTGACAACTTTCGGGTTGCGGTGTCCTACATTGTAAATGCCGAATCCGCCTAAACAGTCAATATATTCTTTTCCATTCACATCTTTAAAGCCTGCGCCGCTGTCAGACCATTCAACAGCCGCGAATTGTCCGCCTTCTGTTACCGTTTTGCGGTATTCAAGGAAGCCAGGGTTAACATGCTCGCGGAATCCGTCAACTGTTTCTTTCGTGATCCACTGCGCATCTTCCTTCGTAATTTCATCTTTTTCTATTAAATGTAGAACTTGTTTAATATAATCTTGAATATTTTCTTGCTTTTCCTGTAACTTTTTGTTTTCTAAATTTACGCTCATGTTGATCTCTCCTCGTATTTTTTTACTTGCTAAACCAGCCGATTGGCTCTACCTGTAAATTGATGTTAATTTGCTTAATTTCCTGGAATTCTTCTAAACCGAATGTTCCTAAGCTGCGGCCGATCCCGCTTTGCTTATAGCCGCCCCATGGCGCTTCGTTATAGGTCGGGTGATACGTATTGATCCACGTAATCCCTGCACGGAGTTTCTTAATGACGCGCAACGCTTTTGCCCCGTCAACCGTAAATACGCCACCAGCAAGGCCGTAATCAGTGCCATTTGCAAGTTTAATTGCGTCTTCTTCGTCTTTAAACTTTTGAATAACGACAACTGGCCCGAAGATTTCTTCTTGCACGATACGCATATCAGGAGTCACATCGACAAACACGGTCGGCTCGACAAAATATCCTTTTTCAAGGCCGTCTTTTGTAATGCGGTTGCCTCCACAAGCAAGGCGCGCCCCTTCTTCTTTACCGATATTGATATAGCTTAAAACTTTTTCCATATGCTGCTCGCTGACAAGCGGTCCCATTTCTGTGTTTTCGTCATCCCCAGGCCCTACATTAATTTGCTTTGCCCGTTCTACAAACCGATCGACAAACTTGTCATAGATGCTTTCTTCGACAAGAATGCGCGAGCCGGCAGAACATACCTGGCCAGATCCAGAGAAAATGCCGAATAGCGCCCAGTCTACAGCTGTTTCAAAATCGCTGTCCGCGAAAATGATATTTGGCGACTTTCCGCCAAGCTCAAGCGAAATTTTCTTCATGTTGCCGACAGCAGCTTTCATAATATGTTTTCCTGTCTTTGTTCCGCCTGTGAAGGAAACCATATCAACATCATGGCTTTCGGCAATTTCATTTCCAACGGTTGGGCCTGCGCCCATGACCATATTGGCAACACCTTTTGGAAGGCCGACTTCTTCAAAAATTTCAAAAAGCTTTGTCGGTGTAACCGGTGTCACTTCAGATGGCTTAAAGACTACCGTATTGCCTGCTGCAAGCGCAGGAGCGAGTTTCCAAACACTCATTAATAGCGGATAGTTCCACGGCACGATCAATCCGCAAACACCTACAGGCTCTCTAACTACCATCGCTTGCATTGGATCTGCAACGTGATACGTTTGCCCGTCCGGTTTTGTAATTAATCCTGCATAGTAACGGAAACAATTCGCTGCATCTGTAATGTCGCCATCAGCTTCCCGGTGTGGCTTTCCGTTATCCATCGTTTCAAGCTTCGTCAGTTCATCATGATATTCATCAATTTTGTCTGCAATTTTGAAAAGATAGGAAGCTCGTTCGATCGGCGGAAGCTCTGACCATGCCCCGCTTTCAAATGTACGTTTAGCAACTTCAATTGCTTCTTTCGCATCTTCTACCGTACCTTCAGCAGCCTGTGCAAAAACTTCTCCTGTCGCCGGGTTGATTACATCCCTTTTTTCGTTATTTCGGGAGTCTCTCCATTCTCCGTTTATATACATTTTTAAATTTAACATCGCATTGTTTCCTCCTTTCGGCATTCACTAATATATATTGCAAGTTCCGTGCCAAAACAGAAAGAGCCATCTTTTTGTCGTCATTGCAAAAAAAGATGGCCTTTTTTATTCAATTTTGCATATTTTTAATCATTTCTGCAGAAAGTAAACGATCAAATGCATTAATGAGTTATGCAAATTTGCATAGGTTCAATCAATGCTGCATAAGAGCTTGTGATGCTTTTCTTTGAAATTAGTAAACTGACAATAGTTGACGCTGTTCTACTAACAAAACCATTTTTTAATATATAGGACATTTTCCATGTCATGGGGACCTGATTTTGGCCTTAGAGGCTGTCTCTCGGACATTTTTCACGTTACGGAG
>NZ_JBBHZM010000059.1:0-14693 GCF_049843615.1 Fictibacillus sp. Mic-4
AATGAGTCAATGCTTGCTCAATTTTACTCGGATGATAAATTTTCCCTTCTCTTAACCGTTTTCTTAAAATTTCCGGTGTGACATCCACGAGAATGATTTCACGGGCCATATGAAGAAAGCTGTCAGGAATGCGTTCCCTGACTTTCACCCCCGTAATTTGTTCCACAATGTCATGCAAGCTTTCAAGATGCTGGATATTAACTGCGGATAATACATGGATCCCTGCTTTTAAAATTTCTTCAACATCCATGTACCGTTTTTCTCTCGGGGAGGTTGGAACATTGGTATGGGCTAATTCATCGACCAAAACCAGCTCTGGCGCCCTTTCAATAATCGCTTCAGTATCCATTTCTTCCAGGATCCGGCCTTTATATTCAATTTTCTTTTTCGGGACAATTTCGAGGTCTCCGATTAAATCGGCGGTTTCTTTCCTGTTGTGCGTCTCAATTAGGCCAATGACGACATCAATTCCTTCTGTCTTCAGTTCATGAGCTTCTTGCAGCATGCGGTAGGTTTTTCCAACTCCCGGGGCTGAACCGATGTACACTTTCAGCCTGCCTCTTTTCAACCGTTCAATTTCTTGTAAAATTTCCTCTGGTGTTTTTCTGCGATACTCTGGAAACACATCATCACCCCCGAATCAAACCTATTACCCCGGCCTTAACGGCCGAGGTAAAATTTTAATTACGATTTTAAAAGCTTTTGAAGTTTTATGTTTAACTCTAAAACGTTGACGCGCGGCTCTCCAAAAAGGCCAAGACTTCTTCCTTTTGTTGTATCATCGATTAACGAATTTAATTGAGCGCGGCTTACGCCTGTCGCTTTGCTCACACGGTCCACCTGGAATTTCGCAGCTTTAACTGAAATATCAGGATCCAGACCGGAACCAGAGTTGGTGATTAAATCAACAGGGATGTCTTTCGTATCTACGCCTGGATTTTCTTTTTTCAACAAGTTGATCGACTCATTTGTTCGTTTTAACATCTCTTTGTTCGTTGGCCCGTAGTTATTGGATCCTGAAGCGGCCGCATCATAATGAATAGAAGATACACGTCCGTGAAAATATTGAGGACTTTTAAAATTTTGGCCGATTAATTCCGATCCGACCACTTTACCATCTTTCTCTTTGATCAGGCTCCCATTGGCCTGATCATGAAAAATCATTTGCGCCAATCCCGTCATGGCCAGCGGGTAGGCGATCCCACATACGACGATCATCAACAATGCTAATCTGATTATTTTAAACAAGTAAAACCCTCCATTGTCTTCATGATCATTGCACAAATACACTCACAATGATGTCGATGAGTTTTATCCCGATAAACGGTACGACAACACCACCTAAACCGTAAATCAAAATATTTTTAGATAACAGCTTAGTTGCGCTCATCGGAACATACTTAACGCCTTTCATGGCAAGCGGGATCAACAATGGGATGATGATGGCGTTAAAGATCAAGGCCGATAGAATCGCTGTTGTCGGTGAATGCAACCCCATAACATTAAGCACTTCCATTTTAGGTAAGGCGACAGTGAACATGGCGGGAATGATCGCAAAATATTTCGCGATATCATTTGCGATGCTGAATGTCGTCAGCGACCCACGTGTCATCAATAATTGCTTGCCTATCGAAACGACTTCAATAATTTTAGTCGGATCTGAATCAAGATCAACCATGTTAGCTGCTTCTTTCGCGGCGATGGTCCCGGAGTTCATTGCCAGCCCGACGTCGGCTTGTGCAAGTGCAGGGGCATCGTTCGTTCCGTCTCCAGTCATTGCCACCAACTTCCCTTTTTCCTGTTCTTTGCGAATCGCCCGGATTTTATCTTCCGGTTTGGCTTCCGCAATAAATTCATCAACGCCTGCTTCTTTCGCAATGGTAGCCGCTGTCAGCGGATTATCCCCGGTACACATTATTGTTTTAATTCCCATTTTCCTGAGTTCATCAAAACGCTCCCTCATGCCTGGTTTAACGGTATCTTTTAAGTAAATCAACCCGAGGATTTTGCTGTTATAAGAAACCGCCAGTGGGGTGCCGCCTTGACTCGCGATTTCGTTGCTTTTCGCTTGTAAATCTTCCGGCACCTTTCCGCCCATTTGTTGGACAAACTTTTTAATTGAATCTACCGCACCCTTTCGGTAGTGATTGCCTTCCTGGATTAGCCCGCTCATTCGTTCCTCTGCGGTAAAAGGAATAATTTCCGCTGATTCATAAGAAGAAGCGTCCCAGGAAAACCCTCGTGCTTTCGCCAATTCTAAAACCGAACGCCCTTCAGGTGTTTCATCAAATAAAGATGTAACAACTGCGATGTCAGTGAGTTCCTTTTGTGTAGCACCTGTAACAGGAACAAATTCTGCGGCCAGCCGGTTGCCAAAAGTGATCGTGCCTGTTTTATCAAGGATGATCGTGTTAATGTCGCCCGCTGCTTCCACTGCCTTCCCGGACATTGCCAGCACATTGAAGCGCGTGACGCGGTCCATGCCGGCAATTCCAATGGCGGATAACAGCGCTCCAATCGTTGTTGGGATCAAGCAGACAAGCAAAGCGATTAATGTTGAAAGCTCTAAATGAACACCAACATAGTTTGCGATTGGCAAAAGAGTGACGACGACTAAAAGAAAGATAATCGTTAATGTGACAAGCAAAATATTTAAGGCGATTTCATTTGGCGTCTTTTGGCGTTTGGCTCCTTCAACAAGTGAAATCATCTTATCCAGAAACGATTCTCCGGGATCTGCCGTAATACGCACTTTAATCGAGTCGCTGACCACTTTTGTTCCGCCGGTTACCGAACTGAAATCGCCGCCGGCCTCCTTAATCACCGGCGCAGATTCGCCGGTAATGGCAGATTCATCGATTGAAGCAAGACCTTCAATAATTTCACCATCTCCGGGAACAAGATCCCCTGTTTCAACAAGAACGATATCCCCTTTTCGAAGTTCATCGGACGAAACCGTTGTAATCGTTCCGTTTTTGCCAATTTTTTTAGCGGTTGTGTCTTTTTTCGTTTTCTTTAGGCTGTCGGCTTGCGCTTTTCCTCTGCCTTCGGCAAGCGCCTCAGCAAAATTGGCGAATACTATCGTAAAGAAAAGAATGAGAAAGACAGCGAGATTGTACCCGAATCTTCCTTCTGCATGAAATGCCTCGGGCATGATCATCATGAGGAGGACAAGGATCGTGCCTATTTCAACGACGAACATGACCGGATTTTTCATCATCACTAATGGATTTAATTTAATCAAACTTGATACGATAGCCTGTTTAATTAACCCAGACCCCTTATTCTGTTTGGATTGATTCATTTTGATTACACCTCTTTTGTTTAACGAATCGACAAATATTCAGCGATCGGCCCAAGAGCCATGACAGGCAAGAACGTTAACGCTCCGACAATGAGGACAACACCCACCAAAATCCCCACAAATAATAAGTGATCTGTTCTAAATGTGCCAATGGTTTCCGGAATGGGTTGTTTTCGAACAAGGGACCCGGCTACGGCGAGCAATGAAATGATCGAAACATAGCGACCCAATAGCATCACAAGCCCGGTTGAAATGTTCCAAAATAGCGTATTGTCCCCCAAACCTTCAAACCCCGATCCGTTATTGGCAGCAGATGAGGTAAATTCATATAGTACTTGCGAAATCCCATGGAACCCGGGATTTGAAATCGCGCCTTTTCCCAGCTCAGTTAGAAATGCCAGGGCAGTTGGCCCTAGAATAAGCAACGGATGGGCTAGCAATGCCACCGCAATTAATTTCATCTCTTTTCCGTCCTAAAAATTCAGGTGTCCGGCCAACCATCAATCCGCAAATGAAGACCCCGATGATGGCATACATCAACATGTTGACAAGCCCCACTCCGTCTCCGCCGAATACCGTGTTCAGCATCATCAGGGAAAGAGGCGTAATTTGCCCAAGCGGTGTCAGTGTATCATGCATATTGTTGACCGTTCCCGTCGTGGCCGCGGTAGTCACCGTGCTGAACAAGGCCGATTGGGCAATGCCAAATCTTACTTCTTTACCTTCCATGCTTCCTTGCGAGGGCTCCAGTCCCATAGCCGTTAAAGCCGGGTTGCCATTACTTTCAGCGAAGTAAATAAGAGCGAGAAAAGCCACAAATAAAATGCTCATTGCGCCGAATACGATCCAACCTTGTTTTTGCTTTTTCGCAAAACGCCCATAAGTATACGTTAACGATGCAGGGATACACCACATAGATAAAATCTCGATTACGTTTGTAAGAGGGGTTGGATTTTCGAATGGATGCGCAGAGTTTGCGCCGAAAAATCCTCCACCGTTTGTGCCTAAATGTTTAATCGCTTCTAGAACGGCAACAGGGCCAATGGCAATAACCTGCTTCGCTCCTTCAAGTGTTGTCAGCGTAATTGACGGATCGAGCGTCTGAGGAACTTTCAGCCCCACAAGAACTAGCGTCAGAATGATCGACATAGGCATGAGAAGACGTGTATGTCCCTTGATGAAGTCCTCAAAAAAGTTGCCGATAGTGTTCCCTTTCGTGGTAATTCCCCGAATAAAAGCAATTGCCACAACAATCCCCGTAGCCGCAGAAGCGAACATCATCATCATGATGACGGCCATTTGCGAGAAGTAGGAAAGTCCCGTTTCACCGCTGTAATGCTGCAAATTAGTGTTCGTCATAAAGCTGGCAATCGTATTAAACGATAAAGTTGGTTCCATGTTTTTGATCCCGTTAGGATTCAACGGGAGAAATTGTTGCAGGCGCAAAATGACATAACCAGCCGCAACAAAAACAATATTGCTCAACAATAAAGAGATCGTATATTTTTTCCAGGTCATCGGCGCCCTGTTTTTCATTCCGCATATTGCATAAATGCATTTCTCAATAGGCGCGAAGAATTTGTCCGTCTTATTCGGTTCATTGGAAAAAACATGATAAATGTAGCTTCCCAATGGTTTTATAATGAAAAGCAGCAGCAAAATGACCGCCGCGATTTGCAATGCATCCATGTATGGTTTCCTCCTAAAAACGTAGAATGCTATTCTTTTAAAATTTTTCCGGGTGGATAAGGGCATAGATCAAATAAATAAAAATTCCCCCCGTCACGATCGCAGTGAAAATCATTGTTTTTCACCGCCTCCGGTTGTACGGTCGCACCACCTGATAAATCCCCATAGGATGCCGAATGTGACCATCATCAGTACAATCATGAAAACATCTTTCAATGAGACTTCCTCCTTTTGATAGCAAATGAAGTGACTTGATTTGGAGTCTGTTTCTTAAAAAAAGCAACAAAAAAGAAGCCTGCGGAAGAGGAACTCTTCCGCAGGCTTCAGGGATCACTAAATAAACCCGTGTGCACACGAAATTTGTTGCCTCTCTCGAAACGCTTACGAGGTTAGCTGACGGATTCGGGCGTGAGAGTCGCCCTACTCGAAAGATCGAGATTCACCCCATGTGGCTCGAAGCCACGGTTGGTTCCCCCGTTTCCCCTTTAGAGGAATTAAGCGATATAGACGCAAAGGTTATGAGTACTATCAAATTTTTTGAATACTATTAATGTCACCTTCTCTCTCCTACCACGCTTACGAAGTTAGCTGACGGGTTCGGACGGCAAGAGTCGCCCGACTTAAAAAGTTTCACCCCAGGAAATTTCTTTCCGATGGTTCCTCCGTTCCAAATTTGGATTCAGCGGTCATTCGAATTTTTTAAAAATGAAGATAGTGTTAATCTTACTCCTTGCTTTTTTGCTTGTAAAGGATGGAAATTCATTGAAAATGAACCAAAATATCTGTATTTTTAAATGAATAATCTTGTATTAATAAGTTTGACCCATCTAATCTTCTTTTTTCTTACGATTTCTTTAAATTAAAAGACCATTCAATTGACGCAACTCTTTTTTCATTGATGGGAATCGCTGAAAATTTCTTATCCATGATAGAAGTTCAGCGCAATTTTGTCCGTCGCTCCTCCCATCAATTGTTCCCAATCACTCACCACCATGAAAGCGTTTTATTATATGATGAAAACAGGAGGTCAAGCCAATGATGATCGAAAAACGTCCCGCGCTTTTGCTCAATTATCTTTTAAAAGTGAAGAATACAACAATGAATCAGATCATGGATTATACCCAATTAACGAAGCGGCAAATTTCTTATGACTTAGAGAAAGTCAATCATTGGTTAAAAGAAAGAGGACTTCCGGTAATTCCATACAAAGGAATTCATTATATCGCGATGCCGGAAGATGTTGTGGAGTATTTTCGAAAGCAGCAAAACCTTATCAATGAACGGGATTTTAATTTAACGGAAGAAGAACGCTTGATCTTTATTTATCTCTATTTGTTTATCCGGCAAGAGCCCATCTCATCAGTTCATTTGACACACCTTCTAAAAGTGAGCAAAAACACCGTCATTTCCGATGTCAAAAAGGCGAATGACGTGAACAGCCCATACCTTGTTGAAATTCGTTATACCCGCCAGCGAGGCTATCATCTAATTGGAACAGAATTGGACAAGAGAGTGCTCGTCATGAAGCATTTATCCGAGTTATTACAAGTGCCGTACGGCGAGAAAATGATCGATTACCTGCTAAACGAAGGAAATGAGTATTTTCACTTCGATCATATCCACAGCAGCCTCAAACACATTGAAAAGATGTTAGGACTGCAATTTGTCGAAGAACGGTTACTTCAGTTTTCCTATTTTCTTAAATTCTATTATTTCCTTCAAAAAGAAAGAAAGTTTGTCCGATTCCACTCTGATGAAATGAATGTATTAAAGAAAGAACGCATGTGGTCGGTAGCGGAAAAGCTATTTCTTCTGCTTGGGCTGGAGGAAGAAGAATCGGAGCTTTGTTACTTCACGATTCAGTTGCTTGGCCTGTCGTTAGGCAGCGTTTCTGTTCAAGACGGGGACCGCGATTTGCTCTTTAAGCTTTGCGAACAGCTTGTGCTTGATTTTGAATCAAAAGCGTGCATTGCCTTTGAAAAAAAGGATGAAGTGATTAAAACGCTTTACCAGCATATTAAGCCAGCTTATTTTCGCATGAAGTACCGTATTCCCATTACCAATCCACTTCTCGATCAAATTAAAAGTGAACATCAAGAGCTTTATACCATTGTGAAGGAAATGCTTCTTCCGATCGGGTCATTGCTCGGCATAACGATTCCTGATGAAGAAGTTGGATTCATTGCCATTCATTTTGGAGCTCTGCTAGAAAAGCCGAAACAAATGATGCCGAAGAAGAAACGAGCTCTTGTCGTTTGTCCGAGCGGGATTAGCTCTTCCTTAATGGTCAAACACCAGCTGGAATCGCTTTTCTCAGAAATTACAGTTGAAAGCACACTATCACTGCAGGAATTCCAAGAAGGGAAATTTGAAGGGTATGATCTGATTTTTTCAACAGTGGGACTAGAGACGGCTCTTCCCTGCTTTCATGTCAAGCCAATCATGACACCAGTTGAAAAAAATAGCTTGGTCAATGAAGTGTATCAGCATCTTTTTGGATTTCAATACCGAAATTTATCCTTAAAAGAACTCATGCACACGATTGAGCAATTCGCAAATGTTTATGATGAAGAAGGGTTGAAAGATGCGCTCAGCAAGATGACCTTTCATAAAAAAGTAGATGTTTACAGGGGGAGACAGCCAGTGTTGCACGATCTATTAAAAGAAGAAACGATTCAAATCATTGAACAGCTTTCCGATTGGGAAGAAGCTATAAGAGTAGCGGCCCATCCGCTGCTGAAAAAAGGGGCCATTGACACATCGTACATTGATGCGATGATCGAAAATGTGAAGACGGTAGGCCCATATGTCGTCATTGGCCCTGAAGTCGCCATCCCTCACGCACGTCCCGAAATGGGAGTGAACCAGGTGGGGATGAGCTTTTTAAAGTTAAATAAGCCCGTATATTTTTTAAACGACGAAAAGCATCCCGTGCGATTATTGTTTTGTATTGCGGCAATTGATAATAAAACACATCTTAAGGCACTCTCACAATTGACAAAGTTGCTAAGTGAAAAAGCCAACATCGAACGATTAAAAGAGCTAGAGTCAATCGAAAAAATCTCTGAATTATTTAAGCACTATTCTGCGATCGCTTAATTAGGCAACAAGTCAGGTAGTTCATCAATTTTTGAAAAAAACCTTTAGGAGGAATGACGATGAAAATTTTAGCAGTATGTGGTTCAGGTTTAGGAAGCAGTTTCATGCTTGAAATGAACGTCCAACAAATCTTGGCGGAACTTGGAGTAAGCGGTATTGAAGTAGAGCATTCTGATCTTAGCTCTGCAACTCCAGATTCAGCGGATCTATTTATTGCCGCTAAAGACATTGCCGAAGGGATGGGGCATTTAGGAGAGCTTATCGTCATCGATAGCATCATTGATATGGATGGGCTTCGCTCAAAACTAACGGATGTGTTAAAGCAAAAAGGGCTTCTATGAGCGTAGATTCAAAAGTTGCCTTTCCAATGTTTGAATAATAAAAGCAAAAGGAGGCTTCTATCAATGGGGGAACGATTTCTTAAATTGATCATGGATATTTTAAGTCAGCCAGCCGTTTTAGTTGCGCTAATCGCACTTATTGGCCTTATTATTCAGAAAAAGCCTAAAAGTGAAATCATTAAAGGAACGACGAAAACATTTCTGGGGTTTCTTGTTATTTCAGCGGGGGCTGGAATTATCAGCAGCTCTCTGGAACCATTCGGAAAAATGTTCCAGCATGCGTTTCATGTAACGGGGGTTGTACCGAATAATGAAGCCATTGTTGCCATGGCGTTAACCAAATACGGGAATGTAACTGCCTTTATTATGTTCTTTGGAATGCTGGCGAATATTTTGATTGCCCGCTTTACGAAGCTGAAATATATCTTTTTGACAGGCCATCATACGTTATACATGGCTTGTATGCTCGCGGTGATCCTGGTCGTATCAGGATTGAGGGGAGTTTCGCTCATTATTGTGGGCTCTCTTGCCCTTGGATTAATCATGGCTGTTTTCCCTGCGATCTGCCAGCCATTTATGAGGAAAATTACAGGTAACGATCAAGTAGGATTCGGACATTTTTCAAGCTTAGGCTATGTTCTTTCCGGCCTTGTTGGAATGGCTGTCGGAAAAGGCTCCCGGTCTACTGAAAAAATTAATTTTCCAAAGTGGCTAGGATTTTTGCGTGATAGCTCTGTAACTATTGCATTAACTATGACCATTCTTTATGTCGTAATCGCTCTGTTTGCTGGTCCTGCTTATATTGAAAAAGAGCTTAGTGGAGGAACTCATTATCTTGTTTTCGCACTGATCCAGGCGGTTACATTTGCGGCAGGGGTGTTTGTTATTTTATCAGGTGTTCGGTTGGTGCTGGCAGAAATTGTTCCTGCATTCAAAGGAATTTCAACGAGGCTTGTCCCGAACTCAAAGCCGGCCCTTGATTGCCCAATTGTTTTTCCATACGCGCCAAATGCTGTTTTAATCGGGTTCTTCTGCAGCTTTCTTGGCGGTATTGTTGGGATGATTATCCTCGGCATTGCTGGTTCGGTGATTATTTTGCCTGGTGTTGTTCCTCATTTCTTTACTGGCGCGACCGCTGGAGTGTATGGCAATTCAACTGGCGGCATTCGCGGCGCAACGATTGGCTCGTTTGCAAACGGCTTATTCATTACTTTCCTGCCAGTCTTCTTAATGCCGGTTCTAGGCGATCTCGGATTTGCAAGCACGACCTTCTCAGACGCCGACTTTGCTGCATCAGGAATTGTGCTTGGGCATGTTGCCAGGTCGTTCGGCGCTGGTGGTGTAACGATTACCGTCGTTGCCTTTGTCGTGCTCGCTTTCTTATTTGCGATTTTCAAAAAAGATAAACGAAGAGATGGATCAGCTAAAATTGGAGCTTAACTTCTAAGAATAGGCGATGGGGGTACAGTTGATACGGGAGTTTGCTGTACCTTCCTGCTGCATTTTTTCATTTATCACCCAAATGGGTAAAGGGAGGTTTTTATGGACATTGATTTACGAAAATTGGAAATATTTCGCGATAAGATTCGATTACTGACATTAAAGGAACTGCACCATATGGGCTTTGGGCATTATGGCGGAAGCTTGTCAATCATTGAAACTTTAGCCGTCTTATATGGGGAAGTGATGAAGGTAGATCCGAATAACCCGGATTGGGAGGATCGCGATTATTTTATATTATCCAAAGGACATGGCGGACCAGGGCTTTATGCCACATTAGCGCTAAAAGGATTTTTCCCTGAAGAAGTCCTCTATACGCTAAATCAAAATGGAACTACACTTCCTTCGCATCCCGACCGGAATTTAACACCCGGTGTGGATATGACTACAGGTTCTTTAGGCCAGGGAATATCGGTTGCAGTTGGCGTCGCATTGTCTCATCAACTATCAAATAAGGGCAATTACACTTACAGCATAGTGGGTGATGGAGAATTAAATGAAGGCCAGTGCTGGGAAGCCTTCCAATTCGCGGCCCATCACAAATTGAATCGCCTTTTTGTGTTTGTTGATGACAATAAGAAACAGCTAGATGGCCCGACAAAAGATATTATTGATCCGCTAGACTTTGTGGAAAAATTTAAAGCGTTTGGCTTTTATACCATGAAAGTAAATGGAAGCTCACTAGAGCAAATCTACAAAGCAATCCAAAAAGGAAAAGCACAAACTGATAAGCCCGTTGCTATTATTTTGGATACGATGAAAGGCCAGGGTGTCCCGTATTTAGAAGAAAAGGCAGATAACCATCACATCCGTCCAAATCCAAAAGACGAAGAAGCCATTTTAACTGCGATTTCAGAATTGGAAATTAAACTTGGAAAGGCAGGGGCAATGACGATATGATTCAAACATCATCCAAAACGTATGAATTAGATGACATTGAAATGCGGCAAATGTATGCAAGCACACTTCTGGAATTGGCACAAAACAATCCAAATGTCATTGCCCTGGAAGCCGATTTGATGAGTGCGATTTCAACGAATAAAATTATCGGTAAAATCCCAGGGCAACTGATTAATTCCGGAATTATGGAAGCAAATATGATGGGCGTTGCCGCTGGTTTAGCGCTTACAGGCAAAATTCCTTATGTTCATTCCTTTGCCCAGTTCGTCACTCGGCGGGCATTTGACCAGCTGTTTGTTTCAGGGGCGTATGCGCAATTGAATGTAAAAATAGTAGGATCAGACTCTGGCGTTACCGCGGAGCATAATGGCGGCACTCATATGGCCTTTGAAGACTTAGGGCTTGTTCGCCTCATTCCAAATGCGAATGTATATGAAGTGAGCGATGCTGTCCAGCTAGGCTACTTGCTCCGAAAAATTGAAAAGGAGTACGGAATCCATTATATACGGACCATCCGTAAAAAAGCCGTAAAACTTTATGATGAAAATGAAACCTTTGAATCTGGTAAAGGCAAGGTTCTTCGCGAAGGAAGCGATGTTACCATCATCGCAAGCGGCATTATGGTAGCTGAATCATTGAAGGCGGCAGATCTTCTTCAGGAGCAAGGCATTAACGCTACAGTTATTGATATGTACTCGATTAAGCCAATCGATAAAGACTTGATCGTGAATTACGCAGACAAAACAAAAGCCGTTGTAACAGCAGAGAATCATAATGTTATTGGCGGATTAGGAAGCGCAGTATCAGAAGTATTAAGTGAACATTGTCCGACCCGCATACGGCGAATTGGGGTCAAGGAGCAATTTGGTCAGGTTGGAAAAGCCGAGTATCTAAAGGAGTTTTACAAGTTAACGGCAAATGACATCGTTACCGCAGTAAAGGAAATACAATAAAATTCAATTCTGGCCTGATTTTTTGAAAAACATTATATTAGATGTTTAATGACGTGTGCCAAATCACACGTCATTTTTGCGCCCTCCTGAAATCGATGAAGCGTTATTTATCAGTCAATACAGAGCAGTTATCAATCAATTTTTTTATGTTATCTATCTTTTCGGAGCGGTTATCAATCAAATTTTTATTTATCGATTAATTCCGCGCGGTTATCAGTCAATTTTTTTATGTTATCTATCTTTTCGGAGCGGTTATCAATCAAATTTTTATTTATCGATCAATTCCGCGCGGTTATCAATCATTTTTTATCTGATTTCAATCTTTTTGCGGCGGGTATGAATCGTCCCCCGATCCGTTCGGCTTGATCGCTCGTCAAATGATCCAAAACGGGCTGCATGCTGGAGACGATGGCCGTGGACCAACGATTTACTTCATTTTCATCATTTGATTTAAAAGATCATAAACCAATGGGAAAGCAGTAAAGCCATCATCTTCCAGGAAATGGCCACCTTTTTCAACAGGATAAAATGAGGCATCCAATTGGTTGGATAAATTTTGGCTCAATTGAAAAGGAACAATATCGTCATCTTTTGCAGCAATAACAGCACGCGAATGGGTTGCGGAAATGATTTTTTTATAATCCACTTTGTTCTCCGTAAAAGGATCTAGTGAAGGCAAGGATGATAACGGTTTAGAAAAGCCAGAAACGAGAATGAATCCTCCAAATGGCGGTAAATGTTCCAGCTGTTCTAGATAATTTAATAATGTGATAGACCCGAGACTATGGGTTACAAAATACGTGTTGTTATCTAAGTTCTTTATCGAATTGGCTAATGTTTTCAACCATTCCTCTTTTTTAGGATCAGACGAATTTGGCATGTGAAGGACCGAAACTTGATTACCATCTGCGATCAATTTATCTTTCAACCACGGGAACCAATGATTGGCGGGTGAAGCTCCGTACCCATGGATAATATATACTTGTTTTGCCATTGGTACTCCTCCTTGTTTTATGTATTCAAAAAACAGTATAAAACTGATAAATGAAAAAACTCAACAGGAAAGCATTTTTTCAATAAAATTAGGCGCTGCATACCCAGGCTTTAATTTTTCTCAGAAATTATGGTAACGCGTTCATATTTTGGTTATTCTATGCTATAGTAAAAATGAAGTTAATAAAAGGCCGGAGACTGGAGACAGCCAAAAAGCAAGTAGCGGATTCCGCTATTTTCTTCTGGCTGTCTTTTTTTTCGGTCCATCAATGAAAAGGGGGATGGAAATATGCTGAAAATGTTTCAGCCTGCGCCGCATGTCGACAGGCTTCCGGAGGACAAGATTGACAAAGCGTACAAAAAGCTTCGCCTGCAAGTGTTCCTCGGAATTTTCATCGGCTATGCGGGCTACTACCTGGTCAGAAAAAACTTCACACTGGCCATGCCGTATTTAAACGATATGGGATTCAGCAAAGGGGAATTGGGACTGGTCTTGTCCGCTGTATCCATCGCGTATGGAATCAGCAAATTCGTTATGGGGACGGTTTCGGATCGGAGCAATCCGAGGTATTTTTTGGCTGCCGGCCTTATGCTTTCTGCTCTTATCAATGTTATTTTCGGGTCTTTTTCATTTGTTACATCGAGCCTTGCCATTATGCTTGCCTTGAACTTTCTGAACGGCTGGGTTCAGGGAATGGGATGGCCCCCGAGCGGCCGGACGATGGTGCACTGGTTTTCAGTGAGCGAGCGTGGAACGAAAATGGCCATCTGGAATGTCGCCCATAACGTCGGCGGCGGGATCGTTGCTCCGCTTGCGGGTCTCGGCATCGCCATCTTTGTCACCTGGAAAAGCATTTTCTTTTTCCCGGCCATCATTGCATTCATTGTCGCCATCGTCGCCTTTGCTTTAATGAGGGACACTCCGCAGTCAGTCGGGCTGCCGCCGATAGAAGAATATAAAAACGATTACCCCGAAAATGACACCGAAGACCGCGAAAGAGAGCTCTCTACGAAAGAAATCCTTTTCCGATATGTTCTTAACAACAAATTCTTATGGTACATCGCGCTTGCCAACATCTTTGTTTATTTAGTGCGCTACGGGGTTTTGGACTGGGCGCCGACGTACTTAACCGAGGAAAAAGGATACAGCCATAACGAGTCAAGGTGGGCGTATTTCCTCTACGAGTGGGCCGGCATTCCGGGAACGCTTTTATGCGGCTGGATCAGCGACAAAGTCTTCAAAGGAAGGCGGGCGCCTGCCGGGATCATCTTCATGCTCGGCGTTCTTGTGGCGGTTGCGGTCTACTGGCTAAATCCGGCTGGACACCCGCTGGTCGACAATATCGCTTTAATCGCCATTGGTTTCTTAATTTATGGCCCGGTCATGCTCATTGGACTTCATGCACTGGATTTAGTGCCTAAAAAGGCTGCGGGCACAGCCGCGGGGCTTACAGGCTTATTTGGCTATTTGGGCGGATCGGTGTTTGCAAGCGTGGCGATGGGTTATGTTGTCGATCTTGCCGACTGGAGCGGCGGATTCATCCTGCTTATTGCTTCAACGGTTCTATCCATTGTGTTCCTTGCCTTGACCTGGAATTCTGGCAAATCGGGAAATGCGGCGTAACGATTCGCCCCTGACGAATGCCTGGCCAGTTGCTTAACTAGTGCCCCTTCTAGAAAAAAAGTTTGGGTTTCAGTTATCGGATATTCTTATTTTAAGAACATCTCGTTCGATCTGCAAAATGAGGAAAAACGATCACGAACCATTACATGATTTAAAATGATTTCGTTCTCGGACAATAAGTGCTCTTATTTAGACAATAAATCATCCGGTTTAGACAATAAAATTTTACTTTTGGACAATAAGTGGAAAAAATACTAAATTTATTGTCCGACTGAGGCCATTTATTGTCC
>NZ_JBBHZM010000060.1:0-14598 GCF_049843615.1 Fictibacillus sp. Mic-4
AATTATTTGTTCCACTTTAGTATGTAACAACTTTACAAAATTATGTAAAAATCCATCCAATTAATGTTGGATGGATTTAATAATCGACATAATTTTTAATTGGCATTCCCGTTCGTAAAAAGCCCGTCGTTTCGACTCCGCCCAATCCTTCCCGGCCTGTCAGCGTGTTGCGAAGAACATCCATGACATTGATCCGGTCCATAAACGACGTTAAGCTTATTTTAGAAACAACGTATACAGGATCTAGCGCATGAATATTGATTCTAGCAGGAGAACTAGCAAAATTCGCCCCTGCTTTGATTAACGATTCGAAATGGGATTGGCAGGCGCCTGCAAAGATGACTAAATGATCAAGATGCGGATTGTTCCTTCGTATTTCGCGAACCGTCCGAACAAAAAACTTCGTATGCCGGTATGCGTTAATATCTGACATCAGCCCTTTGCTCTTTAAATAAGCATCATGGCCGGTAATCACCAGAATATCCGGGCGCACTTCATCCAATAAAAAAGGGACACGCTCAGGCATTTCCGGTTCTTTCATATGAATGCCGTAAACCGGAACACCAAATCGCTTATAAAGATCCAAACATTTATTTAAATATAACGGATCTCCATCAACATGGAGCACACGCCCCGGGAGCTCAAAATAGGATTGATCGTATTCATACCCATTTGTCGATAGGTATTCCCGTTTTTGCCTGAGCAAAAAACAATCCTGGCGAAATAATTTATATGAAGATTCCACTTTTTCCTGTGCCGCTTTCCGTAATTCATCTTGCTGTCTTGCGTTCATTTGCACTAAATCTTCAACAGGGGCATCTGCCAAAAGACGCATTTCTTCCCCGGCGAGCTCCGCGATTGTTTTATCTTCATTAAAGCCAATGATTCGAAAAAGCAAATCGCATTTATAAGAAGTTCTTGCAACAATGGCTCCAATTTCAAGTTTCATTTTACTCCCCCTATTGCAAGTATTCGTCTCAATGGATTCTTTATCTTTAAAAGATATGAAGCAAAGGGGAGAAACATGATATTATTTCACAAGCGGAAGGAGCCGATCTGAAAGCCTGGCAAATTCCTCGATCGTTAGCGTTTCGCCTCTTCGCTTTGGATCGATTCCGGCACTTTTTAATGCTTCTTCTAATTCTTCCCGCTTTTCTTTTGCGATCAAATTGTTCAGCAAATTATTCCACAACGTTTTTCGGCGCTGGGCAAATGAGGCTCGAATTACTTTAAAGAAGAAGGCCTCGTCCTCAACATGAACGGGTGGCTCCTCCCTTAAATTTAACCGGATGACCGCCGAATCGACATTTGGCGGCGGGATAAAGACCGTCTTTGGCACTTTTAATACCGTTTCAGCAGTGGCATAATATTGAACAGCAATCGATAACGAGTTGTAATCCTTCGTTCCTGGCTCTGCTGCCAATCGATCAGCCACCTCTTTTTGAATCATACAAACAATCCCACGTATCGGCAGCTTATCCGTTAACAGTTTCATAATAATGGGCGTCGTCACATAGTAAGGTAGATTCGCAACGACCATAATGTCTTGAATGTTCTTAAATTCTTTTTCCATTATTGAGTGAACATCGGCTTCCAATATATCCGAATGGACGACTTTAACATGGCTGTATGGCGCAAGTGTTTCCTGTAAAATTGGCAAGAGGCGCTGATCGATTTCAAACGCAACGACTTTTTTCGCATTTCTCGCAATATGCTCTGTCAATGCGCCAATCCCGGGACCGATCTCAATAACGCCGGATTCGGATGTCAGGTTAGCGGCTTTTACAATGTTCGCTAAAATATTCTTGTCGATTAAAAAATTTTGACCTAAACTTTTTTTAAAGGTAAACCCATGTTTCTCGATAATCTCTTTCGTCGTTTGAGGAGTGGAAATGTCTCTTGTCATGATTGTTCCTCCTGCAAAATTTGTTTCATCGCATGTGCAAATTCTTCATCAGTTATTTGAAACATTTTAAGCCGTTTGTATAACTGTTTTCCGTTCATATAGCCAATTTTTAAAAGCAACCCGAGTTTTTCCCGTCTTTCTTTGGCGTGTTTTCCGCCAATTAAACCTGCCGATACTAAGTCATTCCATGAGATAACTTCTTCATCGGCCACATACTCTTTTTTAACATTCATTAACGCTTCACGAATCGCCTCTATTGACGCATGCTCGACCCCTACACCTTTATTATTGATGGCAATCGCTTCTTTTTTTGGCAGAAAAGCATGTTGGACGCCAGGAACGCTTTGGGAAATAATCTTCCGAATGCGTTCACCGGGGAAATCGGGATCTGTAAAAACGATAACGCCACGTTTTTCATGGGCTAGCTTGATTCGTTCAATCGTTGCCTGGCTGATTTCTGATCCGTTCGTTTCGAGTGTATCAGCCTCAACCGCCCGCTTGACGGCGATTGTATCACATTTTCCTTCTACAACGATAATTTCTTTAATTTTCATTTTTTCCTCCAAAAATAGTGAAACCTTTTGTCTTGTTTTGACGTCTAAAAGTTAGTATAACCTAAACAGCAGCTAAACGGCTCGCAAAATAAAAAGTACAGAGGAATAAGTCCCCTGTACAATCATTAATCGATAATTTTTATTTTGACTGTCCGACGTCCCCACTGGTTGGCTTTTGCGTTGGAAGAAACAAATACATCGATTCTCTTCCCGTGAATGGCTCCGCCCGTATCGGACGCGATAGCATAGCCGTAGCCTTCTACATATACTTTACTTCCAAGCGGGATAAGCCCGGGATCGACGGCAATAACCTTCGCATTTGGATTGGCTTTTAAATTAAAGCCTGTTGACGTTCTCCCTGAACAGCCAGCACAATTGGCGGTATATGCGGTACTTTCAACATAAAACTCCCGGCCGGAAGATGCATGCGATTTTCCACGTGAAACAACCGGTAAATCGCGGCTCTCTTTTGTTCCGACAGCAATAACTTTATCTTTACTGTCTGAAAGCTTTTTCTTTTTCACAAGCTTTCGGGAAACTTCTTTCCCGTTTTCAAGTACGACCTCATAACGCTTTGCCACCCGGCCTTTTTTGCCGGACCTCACGACTTTTTTGTTTCCTTTCGTTAAGGAATGGTCTTTCTTCGTGACCGTATCGAAAGGCAAATCTTCTTCCACTACATCGATGACCTTTTCTACTTTGATGACATTTACCTTCATGTCGTCTTTTAATGACGAATTCATGCCAGGCTTTACTTTATCTAGATCTCCTACTTTTACATTTTGTTGTTTCAAAAAGTCAGCGACCGTAGTCGAAGTGGTCCAAACTTGTTTCGCTTTTTTCCCGCCGACGGATAATTGAATGGAGTACGCAGGCTTTAGGGTAATGGTTTGCCCATTGGCAATAGCCGTGTTTAATCCGGGCGAAATTTGGTCATGTTGGTTGAGATCCAAATCAGTTTCCTTTAAAAAATCTTCAACCGTTTTTTTCGTCGTCCAATATGTTTTTTCTTTATCATTGATTTTAAGATGAACTTCTTTAGCAGGAATGTACGTCACCTTTAAATTATCTTTGACACGCGTGTTTAATCCAGGCTTTAGAACATCATGTTTGTCGACATGAATGTCGTTTTCTTGAAGCAATTCCTTTACACGATCGGCGTGCGAACGTACCTTATGCTCTTTCCCATCAACGATAATGGTCACATCGTTTTTCGTAGTTTCATAGCTTACAAATCCTGTTGTTATCCCTAACACCATACATGCTGCAGTCGACATAAGTAACTTTTTTCGCACATACCGTGAAAAAACCCCCCTTATGTTGCTGAACATATGATCAATCCCCCTTATAGAATAAATGTAGTTGCTTTTTTCGGATCCCCCCTTCCTTCTTTTTGGATTTGAATAAAAAATAGGAATACCTTTTATCGAGTAATGCCGAATAACCGTTTGGCATTTTCGGATGTTTTTTCAATTAATTGTTCTACCGGCATTTCTTTCAACTCAGCCAGCGCTTCTGCTACATACTTCACGTAAGACGGCTCATTTCGCTTTCCGCGAAAAGGATGCGGGCTTAAATACGGACAATCGGTTTCGATCAATAAGCGGTCGATAGGTACTTCTTTTGCTACTTCTTTCGGTTTTTTCGCATTTTTAAAAGTAACCGGCCCTCCGAAAGAAATATAAAAGTTCATGTCCATGCATTCTTTCGCCACTTCCAGGCTGCCGCTGAAACAATGCATGATTCCGCCGACTTCCTTTGCTCCTTCTTCCCGCAAAATATCAACGACATCTTTTGTTGCCTCACGATTATGTATAATAATTGGCAAGTTGACTTTTTTTGCGAGCCGTATTTGACGGCGAAAAACTTCTTTTTGAACTTCTTTCGGTGATTTATCCCAATGGTAGTCAAGTCCCATTTCTCCAAGCGCAACCACTTTCGGATGGCTCGCTAATTCTTCAATCCAATTTAAATCCTCATCACGCATATCGATCGCATCAACAGGATGCCAGCCTACAGCCGCATAAATAAAATCGTAATTCTCAGCCAGCTTGATTGCTCCATGAATCGTTTCCGTATCAAATCCGACGACAACGATATGTTCAACGCCTTCTGCCAATGCTCTCTCAATAACTTCTTCAACGTCTTCTTGAAATTGGACTGCATTTAAATGGGCATGTGTATCAAACATGAGACTTTCCTCCTAAATATGATTTAAAGTTTAACATAGTATGATAAGCTCTTTGGTTAACAATTCAATTACACTTTCGTTACAGGGGATTTGTAATATTACAGAAAAAAAGCGGGGATTCCCCGCTTTTTTTACTTAACTTTCGCACCGTTCGGGAGGCTTTGATCGACAGTAGCCAGCGTTAATTGGCCATCTGTTGAACCGGCTAAAATCATCCCTTCCGACAGTTCTCCTCGAAGTTTCACAGGTTTCAAATTTGTTACACAAATTACTTTTTTACCGACTAATTCCTCTGGTTTGTAATAATTTGCAATACCGGAAACCACCTGGCGACGTTCGAACCCTAAATCAAGTTGTAATTTTAACAACTTATTCGCCTTTTTCACCGGCTCCGCTTCGACAACTTCCGCCACACGGAGATCGACTTTCATAAAATCATCAATCGTAATTTCTTCGGTTTCCTCTTTTTCTATCTTTACTTGAGGAGCAGCCTGGCTTTTGGCACCCATTGAATCTTTTATATATTGGACTTCCACGTCCGTCTCAAACCGTGGGAAGATAGGGGCTCCTTTTTGCACGTTTGTCCCTTTTGGCAATTGGCCGAATTCGTATATGCTATCCCATGACATCAACTGTTTATCGTGAACGCCGAGCTGTTCCCGGATCTTTTTCGGGGCATTGGTCATAAACGGTTGAATCAGGACAGAAATAATCCGAATGGTCTCCGCTAAATGATACATAACAGAGGCTAGCTCATTTTTTCGATTTTCATCTTTTGCCAGCACCCATGGCTCTGTTTCATCAATATATTTGTTTGTTCGGCTCACGAGCTGCCAGATGGAACTGAGCGCTACAGAAAACTCCATGTCCTCAAGCGCAGCCTCTGTTTTCCGAATGCTTTCGCCTGCAAATTCAACAAGTGATTGGTCGAATTTCGTTACATTTCCTTCATAAGCAGGAATCATTCCATCGAAATATTTGTTAATCATCGCTACCGTACGATTGACAAGATTGCCGAGGTCATTCGCCAGGTCATGGTTGATCCGGTCGATAAAACTTTCCGGTGTAAATACGCCATCAGAACCAAAAGGCACTTCCCTGAGTAAATAATACCTTAGTGCATCTAAGCCGTATCGGTCGATTAATGTATCCGGATCGACGACATTTCCTTTAGATTTCGACATTTTTCCATCTTTCATAAGCAACCAGCCGTGGGCAAACACCTTTTTCGGAAGCGGCAAATCAAGCGCCATGAGCATAATCGGCCAATAAATGGTGTGGAACCGGACAATTTCTTTTCCGACGAGATGAACATCTGCCGGCCAATACGTTTTATATTTTTCATCGTTTTCGGTCCCGTAACCCAGAGCGGTAATATAATTGGAGAGGGCATCAATCCATACGTAGACCACATGTTTAGGGTTGTCCGGAACTTTCACTCCCCAGTCAAAAGAGGTACGTGAAACGGCTAAATCTTCTAACCCCGGTTTAATAAAATTATTAATCATTTCATTTTTGCGGGATTCAGGCTGGATGAAATCCGGGTTCTCCTCGTAAAACTGCAAAAGGCGATCGGCATATTTGCTCATTTTAAAGAAATAGCTTTCTTCTTTCACCCTTTTCACTTCACGTCCACAATCCGGGCAATTGCCGTTGACTAACTGATGTTCAGTAAAAAAAGATTCACACGGCGTACAATACCAGCCTTCGTATTCGCCAAGGTAAATGTCCCCCTGGTCGACCAGCTGTTTAAAAATTTTTTCAACGACCGTCTTATGCCGTTCTTCTGTTGTTCGAATAAAGTCATCATAAGAAATGTCAAGTTTTTTCCATAACTCTTTTATCCCCGAAACAATCTCGTCGACGTATTCTTTTGGAGAAACCCCTTTTTCTTCTGCTTTTTGTTGAATTTTTTGCCCATGCTCGTCCGTACCTGTCAAATACATCACGTCAAAGCCTTTTAATCGTTTATAACGGGCCATCGCATCGCCAGCCACCGTCGTATAAGCATGTCCGATATGAAGCTTCCCGCTCGGATAATAAATCGGGGTTGTGATATAAAACGTCTTCTCTCCCATCATTAAACCTCCCTTAATATGTATGTTTAGTAGAAAACTCGGCGTTCAGCCGAGTAGTCGTGAACTTTAACTTCAAATTGTGTAAAAAAATGTTCAATTTAGGACATAAAATACAAAAACCATTCGAAAAAGCTTTATATAAATAGTTTCATTATGCACCCATCTTCCTTCAAAATATACCTAAAGAGACAAATGTATGTCAAGATTAGTAAATTCTAAACATGATTTTGTCGAACTTTGTCATAATTTTAGGATTACACAATTCCCAGTGATTATTTTGAAGAGTTGTAATAATAATGAAACCAATTTTTTATTAACATTGCAGGATTAACATGTGCTTTAACCGGGTAAATAAATTACAAGCTTTTCTGTTGACTGCTTTTGGAAATATTGTTATGATAAAAACATTAAAGCACTTGTCGAATTCTGACGATTTTATACTTTAGAGATAAAAATTTTTTAATTCACTTAGGAGGAGAATAAATTATGAAATCTACTGGTATTGTTCGTAAAGTTGATGAATTAGGACGTGTCGTTATTCCGATCGAATTGCGCCGAACTCTTGGTATTGCAGAAAAAGACGCATTGGAAATTTACGTTGATGATGACCGCATTATCCTTAAAAAGTATAAACCAAACATGACTTGTGCTGTTACTGGGGAAGTATCCGACGATAACTATACAATTGCAGGCGGAAAAATCATTCTTAGCCCTGAAGGCGCTCGCGAAGTAATGAATGAACTTCAAAAATACCTTCAAACGGCTAATAAATAATAGCCAAAAACGAAGTGGATGAACCACTTCGTTTTTTTTATTTTTCTTCAATATGAAAAGTGTTGTAAACTTCACGTTTTGGTAATTGACGGTCGTTTGCCACTTGTTTGATTGCTTCCTTGCTTGTTAAGCCCTTTTCTTTCATATAATGTTCGACATGTTCCACAATCGATACATGCCTCCACCATTCTTCTTCTTGCCCGCTGGCAGCGTCCTTATTTCCTTCTACGATAAGGCAAAATTCGCCTCGCACTTCCGAATCTTTGCACCACGATAAAGCTTCACTCAACGTTCCACGAATTATTTCTTCATACTTCTTCGTCAATTCTCGCGCAATGCAAACGTGTCGATCACCTAAGTGGTCATGCATGAATTGAAGGGTTTCTTTCAACCGATGCGGCGCTTCATAAAAAATAAGCGTAAAGGGGAGATTGGCCAAATGGGTAAGCTGTTCCTTTTTTTCCTTTTTTCCTCTTGGCAGAAAGCCGTAAAAGTAAAAACTATCGTTCGGAAGTCCAGAAGCGACAAGGGCAGGCAAAGCAGCATTGGCTCCCGGAAGGGGAACGACGGGAATTTTTTCAGCAACACACTGTACCACTAGCTCATACCCTGGATCGGAAATGGCCGGCATCCCTGCATCAGAAACAAGGGCAATGTTTTTCCCTTCATTTAACGCTTGAATGATTTTATTTCCGCTTGTTGTTTTATTATGATCATGATAGCTGACTAACGGTGTATGGATATCAAAATGATTTAACAATTTTTTCGTTTGCCGTGTATCTTCCGCCGCAATTTTGTCTACTTCTTTCAACGTTCGGACGGCCCGAAATGTCATATCTTCTAAATTGCCGATCGGTGTTGGGACAAGATAGAGTACCCCGGATGGATGATCAGACTCATAGCTTTTTTGTTGCCACATACGTGCCACTTCCTTCTTGAATTAACAACTCTTTTTGTTCTCTAGAAAATCGCTTAATTTGATATTCCGCACTCATTGCTTCTTCTTTTGTTGGAAATCGCTTTTGAAAAACAAGTTTGACCGGCGTTCTCCCTCTTGTATATTTTGCCCCTTTTCCCGCTTGATGCATCATCACCCGTTTTTCGACATTATTTGTATAACCCGTGTAATACGTGCCATCTTTACATTGGAGAATATAAACAAAATAGTTACTGTCCATAAAAAACCTTCTTCAGTTCAGATGTATATTCGCCATTTTCTTTATAAACGGTGAGTGGCGGCAGTAAGTGCAAATCAGGTTTTCCATCCTTCATCCCTTCCACTAAGAGCAGATTGGCTTCCTCGCCTGACTTCGGATAAACCAGTTGAAGTCTTTTCGGCTCGATTCGGTATTTCCTCATAAGTGCGAGAATATCCATTAAACGATTGGGGCGGTGGACGAAGGCAGCTTTTCCTCCTTGCTTTAACAATTGACTGCTTACGGAAATAACGTCTTCAAGCGTACAATAAATTTCGTGGCGGGCGATGGCCAGATGTTCATTTTCATTATAATCCCTTTTATTGACCGCCCGAAAATAAGGAGGGTTACATGTTACCGTATCAAATCTCCCGTGGCCGAGAAGCTCTGGCATATCAATAATATTGCCGTTTACCACTTTCATTTGTTCCTCTAATCCGTTAAGGGAAATGCTCCTTTGGGCCATATCGCTTAGACGCTTTTGAATTTCCACCATGGTAACGTGCGCTTTTGAGCGCTGGCTTAATAATAATCCAACCGCTCCGTTTCCTGCACATAAATCGATAATGTTCCCTTTTTGGATCGGGACATAAGCAAACCGGCTTAACAAAACGGCATCAAGCGAAAAGGAAAAAACAGACGGGCTTTGGATGATTTTTAACTGTGGATCGACTAAGTAATCTAGACGCTCATCATCTTTTAACTCAATTTCCATTTCAACACCCAATTCTTTAAAATAAAAGCCTTTCCAACAAAATTCTTGGAAAGACTCCTACCTTTTATTTAAAAACTCTACACAAAGCATACAATCCCCTTCGGTTCGCACACTTCCGTAAAAAATGTTGCAAATATGAAACCCTTCCTGGTAAAGACGGGCAAGATTATCGTATCCTTCTCCGATATCCGCCCCTTCTTTCTCTTTTGTCGGCTTTTGTTCATCGGTATGCGCAGGCTTATCCTCTTTCTTTAAAGCCTTCCTTAAATTATAATTTTCCATTTTTAAATGGTAGTTTTCTTCAAGTAATGCAGCCAGGTGTGATTTCAAAGACCCGAGTTGCTCGGTTAACTCGGCTAGTTGTTGTTCCATATGGGTCACCTGGGAAAAAATTTGATCTTTCTCCACGTGCCATCCACCTCATTATTCTGTAGCTTGTGTATATAATTCATCCATATTTACAAGCTCATCCAGTGTGTATTCTGTTATTTTCTCCAGTTCCGTTAACTCAACTTGAACAAGCTTCTCAAGCATATTCAACCCCACAACACGACCTTTTCCATGAGGTGTGGCGATTGCTTCGCCAATGTCAGGTAGTTCTTTTTTGACAGTCTCGTAATAATCATTTTCATATTTTAAACAACACATTAAACGGCCGCATAAACCGGAAATTTTGGCCGGGTTTAATGATAAATTTTGATCTTTTGCCATTTTAATCGAAACCGGCTCAAAATCTCCTAAAAACGTGGAGCAGCAAAGCATCCTCCCACATGGGCCAATTCCGCCAAGCATCTTCGCTTCATCCCGAACTCCAATTTGCCTGAGTTCAATACGTGTTCGAAAGATGGAAGCAAGATCTTTCACGAGTTCGCGAAAGTCGATTCTTCCATCGGCCGTGAAATAAAAAATAACTTTATTTCGATCAAACGTATATTCCACATCGACCAATTTCATTTCAAGCTTGTGTTCTTCGATTTTCGCCGTACATAATTCAAACGCGTGCTCTGCAGCTGCTTTATTTTCCTCTACAGTTAGCATGTCCTTTTGATTGGCATTGCGAACGACTTTTTTTAAGGGGAGAACAACATCCTGCTCCTCTACTTGCTTTTTTGCAATGACAACTTTTCCGTATTCAATTCCTCTTGCTGTTTCAACAATGACAAAGGTGTCTTTTTCTATTTCGAGATCCCCGGGATCGAAATAATATATTTTACCCGCTTTCTTAAAGCGGACACCGACTACTTCATACACAGACTTTTATCCCTCCCGTAATCGTAGCACTAACTGTTCCATTAAAGCCTGGGGGTTCACATTTGCCCCTAGACGCTGCTTGGCAGTCAAAATTGCGAGCATCTTCTCACTAAGGCGTTTCTGTGAATTTTGTAGCGCCTGTTCCTTTAACCGATCCTCCTGATCAATGAAAATAAGTTTGTCCGGCTCTGAAAGCTGTATAAATAAAAGATCTTTATACCAGATCAATAATAGGCTTAAAAAGATGTCGAGCTGATTTTTTTCCTTAAAAAGAGACAACCAATTTTCCTGTAGTGTGACAAGAACATGGTTAGGACGGTTTCTCAGCCCTTCAGTCAATTGTATCACTTTGTCACGAGCTTGTGCAAACCACTCTTCACGGCAAATTTCGTGCGCTTTCGACTTATCATTTGTTAGCGCAGCTGTTATTTTCGCCAGTGGAAGAGAGATGCCTTCTTCTGTTAATGCTTCCACTAATAGATCAGGTGGCAGTGGAGAAAAGGACAGTACCTGGGAACGGGAAAGAATCGTGTCAAGCAATCGGTGCACTTGTTCCGTTAAAATACAGGCAATGGTTGGCGATGTAGGTTCCTCAAGAAATTTCAACAGGCTGTTTGCCGCCTGGACGGTCATTTTATCAGCATGTTCAACGATATAGACTTTTTTCTCTGACTCCATACCGTGATAGGAGAATTCTTTTTGCAACCCGCGAATTTGGTCGATTTTAATCGACTGACCTTCCGGCGAGACGATATGGACATCCGGATGGTTTCCAGAATCGATCCTTCTGCAGTCAGAACACTCGCCGCAGGGAGAAACCCCATTTTTTTCACGACATAAAAATGCCCGCGCAAGCATTAAAGCCGTTTCCATTTTTCCCGTGCCATTGCCCCCTTCAAATACATAAGCATGAGCCAGGCGATTTTTTTTAAGGCTATTGGTTAATGTTTTAACGACTCTCGGTTGTTTTTTACGCAATTCTTCCCAGCCCATGATTTCCCTCCTTCTCTTAAAAAAGTGCTTTACGTTTATCAAAATTAAAATTGTTGAAAGTTTAAAACGGGGAGAACAAATACAGTTGCACCGCCTACTTTTACTTCAACAGGGTAAGGAACATAAGCATCGGCATTGCCACCCATAGGCGATACTGGGGCAACAAGTTGATCCCGGCTCTGGCAATTTTCCTTAATGATTTCAAGCACATCATCCACCCTGTGGTCTTCGACGCCAATCATAAACGTCGTATTCCCAGCCTTTAAAAATCCTCCCGTTGAGGCAAGTTTTGTTGCGCGGAACTGATGCTTGACAAGCGCATCCGCCAGACGGTTACTATCCTTATCTTGTACAACTGCTATAACCATTTTCATAAAAAAGCCCTCCTCGTTTTTTACTTAAAGTTCGTTATCAGTCTGTCAACATCCTCCCGAATCGTTTGAAAAACGTCTTCTACCGGCCTAGCCCCATCGATCAGAAGAATTCTCTCTTCCGATTGCTTATATAATTGAAGAAATCCTGCCCGCACATTTTCGTGATATTCCAATTGTTTTTGTTCAATTCGATCAAGGCCGCTTCTTGAATTTCTGTTGATCATCCGTTTTCGTCCTTCTTCTGGGGAAATATCGATTAAGTATGTACGATCCGGAACGAGTCCGCCAGTCGCAAACCTATTAATCATTTTTACGGTCTCAATCGCCGCACCCAATCCATACCCTTGATAAGCGATGGAAGCATCAACAAACCTGTCACAGAGGACCATCCGCCCTTCCGCTAACGCCGGCATGATTTTTTCTTTAACGTGCTGTGCCCGTGAGGCAGCGTATAATAAAATTTCGGTCTCATCCGCCATTTCTTTATGCGCTGGATCTAAAAGAAGAGAACGAATTCTGTCACTAATTGGCGTCCCACCCGGTTCGTGTGTTATGACATATGGAACGTTTTTCTCTTCAAAATAATGGGCAAGTTTTTTGATTTGTGTTGATTTCCCTGAACCATCAGGACCTTCAAGTGTAATAAATAATCCTCTCACGTCGCAATCTTCCTTACTTTTAAATATAAACTTTTAATTGACCATGATGACAGCCTTGAAAACGGGCCCCCATTTTAAGCAAGTGATGATACGTATCAATCATCTCTTTCGTAATTCGTTCCCCTTTAACAATCAATGGAACTCCTGGCGGATAAGGGATAACGGACTCAGCCGCTATATCCCCTTTTGCCTCGGCTATCGGGCGGTCAACTGATTTTCTGCTTAACATCTCTTGATAAGACAGCTCTAACATGCTGATCGTTTCGCTCGAATTTGTCTTCAAGCAATCGATTTCTATTACTCGTTCATTCGCTAAAATACTCTTTATCGTTTGAAGAAGCACATCCATTTGGCTAATTTCCCCGAGCGGCATAACAAAAAGAACATTGTACGGATCAGCAAGCTCGGTAAAAATGCCAGACGCCTCCAGTCTTTCTTGCAGCTGGTAGCCCGAGAGGCAGCATCGGCTTTGTACCGTAATTTTTAACGGATCCATTTGGCAATTGCAAGAAGCCCCTACCACTTTAATCTGAGGAATATCATTTAACCCCTGACGAAAACTCGAAATTTGCGATAAAATCCTCGAAATCCGCTGTTCCGTTAAACTTTCTAAATAGGCCCTTGCCAGATCAAGGGAAGCCATAATAGGATAAGAAGGCGAACTCGATTGAACGGCCTGTAAATAATATTTGATTTTCTCCTCATCTATAATGGAGCTGTTGCTATGTAGGTAAGACCCCATCGTCATCGCGGGCAACGTTTTATGTGCCGATTGTACAACAAGATCAGCGCCATAAGACAAAGCCGATGTTGGAAACCGATCATCAATGCCAAAATGGGCTCCGTGTGCTTCATCCACTAAAACAGGCAGTCCTTTCAAATGCATGAATTGGACAATCTGTGATAAGTCCATTGACATTCCATAATAGTTGGGATTAGTTAAAACAAGCCCTTTTACTTCTGGATATTGTTGAAACGCTTTTTCTACAGTGGATAATGTAACACCCGTTGCAAATTTGCCGATAGGATCAATTTGAGGAGTGATAAACACAGGGCGCAATTTCGCTAAATGAAGGCCGTTAATAATCGACTTATGGCAGTTGCGCTGCACAAGCACGGCGTCGCCTTCTTGAAAGGCGGATAACAACATGACGAGATTCCCTGCTGTACTCCCACCGACTAAAAAATAACTATGATTGGCCCCATAGAATAAAGCCGTTAATCGTTGTGCCTCATCGATGATACCTGTAGCTTCATGCAAATCATCAAGCCCTGTCAGCTCTGTAAGGTCAAGCGGCAAAATAGATGAAAAATGTTGACCAATCCCGATTTTTCCATTTTTATGACCGGGGACATGAAAAGACCAGCGCGATTTTTCGCTATGCCGGACCAATGCATCATAAATTGGTGTTTTACTAGACATGGTTTAAAATCCTTTAATGTACTTTTATTTATTTTAACATAGAAAAAATAAAAAACAGGCATTCTCACCTGTTTTTATAATGTAGAATTCACTAATTTTAATTTCCGTAATTGTTGGAGATAAAATTGATAATATGGATCGTTTGGTTCTGCTGCAACAATTTTTTCTTCACATTCCTGACAAATAAATTGATGAAGAATATGAATGCCGTTTTCTTTTGTTTCTTCACATATTAAACACATTTCCCCTGATGTATGTGATGAACTCATTTCTTCCACCTCCATATTCCCATTCTTGCCGAATTTTATGCCTTCTATACGTCCTTTTTTAAAAACATTTGCGTGTATTTAAAATGTATGTGTTTTTCCAATTTTTTGTGTCTGTCTTTCCGGAAATTAGAGGCGGGAAGTGAAAAGTGGGAAATGAGATGAACGACATCATCTAATGACAAAAAAAGAGACGAATGATTTCGTCTCTTTGGTTA
>NZ_JBBHZM010000061.1:0-14529 GCF_049843615.1 Fictibacillus sp. Mic-4
GCTGCCTCTTTTTTTGTAAAACAAAGATGTTCAATGACTACAAGTTCAGGCAAATCTCCCATGTTTACGTTTCGTATTTTCAACACCATTAATCCTCCAAATTTGTTTCATAAAAACACCGGCTATTTCGTTGCAAATTTCCGTGTAATTTAGAATAGATTAACAAAACGCTTCATCCCTTCCCTTATTTGCTTTTCATTAATATAAGAGAAGCTCAGCCGAATCCATGACTCAAGCTCCCTGTTCGGATCAAAAATAGAGCCGGGAACAAACGAGATGGATTGTTCAATGCTTTTGGCAAGCAGTTCTTCCATCGATTCTTTATTTTTCAAATTGATCCACAAATTAAGCCCGCCTTTTGGACTTAACCATTCCCAACCTGTTTCCCTGAGTTCTTCTTCCATGACGTCCTTTCGGATATTCAGGGCGATCCGGAGCTTTTCCAGGTGTTTCCGGAGCCGCTCGGATTTGAAGTAATGCAAGAAAATTTTCTGGTTCAACAAAGGCGTGCCATTGTCGGCAAGCGATTTCGCGGTTAAAAGATGCTTCATTAGTGATGGATTGGTTACGACAGCAGAAATCCTTAGACCTGGGGCTATATACTTGCTAAAGCTGCGGACATACATGACCCAGCCATCCGTATCAAATGAATAAATAGGCAGAGGCGGCTCCTCTCCAAAATAAATGTCACGGTAAGAGTCGTCTTCTACGAGAAGACATTGGTAACGTTCAGCGAGATCGACCAACTGTTTGCGCTGCTCTTGTGGGACTGTATAGCCAGTCGGGTTATGGAAAGTAGGATTGAGATAAAAGAGTCTTGGCCTATAGTGTTTCATACTCAATTCAACTTGCTCTAAGCAATAACCATCGGGATGAATTTCTACCGGGATCATTCGTCCGCCCTGCTGCCTGAAAATATCGATGGCTGCACTGTACGTCGGCCGCTCTATTAATATTACATCTTGCGGTTTAATGAGAACTTTTGCAATTAAATCGATAGCCTGTTGTGCGCCGGTTGTAATTAATAAATCGTCTGATGTTGCCTGGATGCCCTCATGCACTGAAAAATAGCAGGCGAGAGACTCCCTGAGCTCTTCATCTCCTTGCACGGAAGAATACGTTCCAAGCACTTTCGGATAAAGATCAAATACCTTTTTCACATATTCCGAAAAATAATAGTTTGGAAGAAGAGTGGGGTCAATCAGGGCTTGAGAAAATTGATAAGTGGCCGGTATGCCATGAATTTCGGATAAGTGGCTTTTTTGTACATAAGACGATAGGATTGGATAATCCAATCGTTGAAATAACGGTTTATTTTCCGGCATGACATAATAGCCTGATTTGTCCCTTACATATACTTTACCGTTCTGTTTCAGTAATTGATATGCTTTGAAGACGGTAAGGCGGTGGACGTTCAATTCCTCAGCCAGTGCCCTGATAGAAGGGAGCTTTTCATTTTCTTTCCAATCCCCCCGCTCTATTCTATTCATCATATGGTCGTAAATTTGCTCAAAAAGACGGCTTGAATTTTTAGTTATTAAATCAGAGGGTTTCATGATCGCCACGCCCTTTTAGCTTTAATTGTAACCAATTGCCAACTTCATCTGTTCTATTGTATCATATCTGTTCTGTCCTTTAGCTTTTATGATGTTTATAAAAGAGGAGGAACTTAAATGATCATTTTCAACTATGTACTGATGTGCTTGATTTTTGGAACGACTTTCCTGGCCATAAAAATCGGAATCGATTCGGGCGCGCCGCCTTTATTCATGGCAGGCCTTCGTTTTCTGCTTGCGGGATCCATTCTGATGATATGGATGCTTTTGAAAAAACGAACGAATTTTTCCCTTCTTTATCGAAAAGAATTGCTATTTACGGGAATGGGGCTGACATTTGGCACCTTTGCAACGCTGTATTGGGCTGAAAACTACGTTACTTCTGGAATAGCGGCCGTATTATCCGCTACCGGCCCGATTATGATTCTGTTGATTCAAACGCTCTTCTTGAGGCAAAAGGTTTCCAGAAAATCACTGATCGGCTGCCTGGTTGGATTTGCCGGCGTCGTTTTATTGATTTTGCCTGGCATGACAATTAAAGTGAGTTTCTTTTGGATGATCGGATGCATTACGATTCTGGCTGGAGAACTTTGCTATGCATCGGGCACGTTGTATTCCAAACATATTCTTCCACGTTTTGTGGATGAATCACCTGTGGCATTAAATGCCGTTCAAATGATGTACGGCGGGGCGATGCTGCTCATTTTATCATTGTTCACGGAGTCTATTCACATCGAAACACTGGCAACAAGAAGTTCGATCGGATCCCTCTTATATTTAATCATTGCAGGGTCCATGTTAGGACATACGATTTACTACTGGCTTGTTGCGAAAACCAACCCCTTATTTCCATCAACCTGGCTTTACATCTCCCCGTTAATTGCACTCGGGTTGGGGATTTTCTTGTATAATGAACAATTTTCATGGTTTATGTTGTTTGGGGTGATTACGATTATTCTCGGTATTATTTTAGTAAATATCGATTCGTTGAGGAAGTTAATCCAAATAAATACACTACCAAAAATCCGAAAGAAGAACACTTGTACTGCTGAAGCGGAGAATAGTTGACTTTTATTTTTAGAAGCATAACGAAGGTTGAATAGCCGATATTCTTTTAGAATGTCGGCTATTGCCCTTTATCTATTGAATCCATAATTTTCGCAAATCAACATAGCCGTATGATTGGAATTGAATGTCCTGGATCATTGGATGGAACGTTCGGTATTTAATCGGGTGGTGCGTGAAAATGAAAAGATGCTCGTTCCTAATGTAGTCCTCCACTTTATCAATCCATGCCTCCCTGCCTTCATACGTTGTTTCTTGTTTCATTTGATCCAGCCACCCTTCGATCAAACAAAGATCATCCTCTTTCAAAAACCTGCGAAAAAGAAGGGCATTATTATAAAAGGCAGCCAGAAATGATAAGTGAGCATCTGTTGAAGAAACTTCTCCCATAAATGCAAGATCGGCCTCATTCTCTAATTTAGAAGTATAGAAGTCTTTCATTTCAAGATTTTCTATTCGAAGCCGTAGTCCTTCCTTCTTCGCCCTGTTCACCAGCCATTCAGCTTCTTCCATCGCTTTTGGATGGCTAAAGGAAAAAAGGGTCAGTGTTTCTCCATTATAGCCAGCTTTTTCTAACAATGGTTTTACAAGACTACGACTTTTTAGCACCGGTGAAGATTTTTGCGGGAAAAAGCTTGATGCTTCTACCAGTTTTCCCCTCCTCAATTCTTTCCACATTTCTTTTATATCCAATAAATGATAGACCGCTTTTCTAAAAGAATGTTGATGGACGATTGAAGGTTTCCTGAAATTGAACGAAAGAAAACGAAATCCGTTTTCCACTTCCTGTTTTTGTATGGGATGGTCACATTCGATTTCCTTCCCCACCTGATAGGTCATCACCTGCATCGTTTCCTGAGAGACCCGCCAAAATTCAATTTCATCTAAAAACGGCCGCTCAAGGAAATAATAATCAAAAGCTTCAAGAATCAGCTGTTTTTCTGAACGTTTTTTTAAAAGAAAAGGACCAGTCCCGATCCATTGATGTTCATCAAATGGAATATCCTTCGGTAAAATAGATAAGTTGGCGGAACCAACATATCGAAGAAAAAACGGGTTTGGTTTTTTAAGAGTAATCCGGACGGTGAATTCTGACAATTTTTCGATCGAAAGAATCTCTTGAACTAGCCAAAAATTCGGAGTAGAGTACTTAATAAAGCGTTGAAACGAATGAATGACATCTTCACTCGTTAAAACGCTTTGATGATGAAAACGGACTCCTTTTCTTAAATAAAACGTCCATACCGTATGGTTTTCATTAACCGTCCAATGGTGTGCAAGATGTGGCACAATGGAATCCGCCGTCTCATCATAACGGACAAGTGTGTCGCCAAGCTGCTGAATTAAAAAGGATTCAAACGCAATTGATGCAAACAAAGGATCCAAAGTTGTTATGTTTCGTGACATCATCGTACGGAGCGTATCTTTGGATCCATTCTCTTTCTGCAGACCGAATAACGTTTGTACATCTCCTACAAAATGAGTAAACCATGATTTTGGAATCGGCAGCTGCATCAGCTGGATAATCGAATCAAGCTGATCGTCTTTTACATATTCGTCAAGCGTTTTCCGGACTTCTTCTTGAAATGGCTGTTTAAAAATAACCCGGGACAAGTGTCCCCTCCCTTTTCCGGGCAAGTATTCTAAACGACCGTCATCCTCGAACTTTTTAAGCTTCCGTTTTACATTTTTCAACGTACAAAACCATATTTCTTCTAATTCATGTAACTTAAACGGGGCTGATAATTGAGTTTCCCTTGGATAGAGAAAAGCCCTCATTTGAAAATAAGATATGTCTTTCATTTCTTTCTCCTTGAGCTTCTATATAAAAGATAAAAGGGGACATTTTTATTTGAATTGTACCCTTTTTAACCCCTTTTTGAAAGTGCAAAATAATTTGAAAAGGAGGTTGTAGCAATGTTTAAAGAACTACACCCAAATATTCGAATCAGAATTTATACGTCATTTTTAAGCCGTGTGATCGGCTCGATGATCTTTCCTTTTATGGCCATTTATTTTACAAAAGAACTGAATGCATCATGGGCGGGAATTTTATTGATGATCCAGACGGTCGTCCAATTTATAGCGAGCTTATACGGGGGGCATTTGGCCGATACACTCGGAAGAAAGCGGATGATGGTAGCAGGTGAATGGATGAAAGTTATCGCTTTTCTCGGAATGCTTCTGGCGAACTCCCCATGGTTTACATCAGCGTGGATGACGTTTTTCATGTTGCTTGCCATCAGCATTTCATCAGGGATTGTCAATCCGGCAGCGGAAGCGATGTTAATTGACGTCAGTACGAAAGAAACGCGTGCATTTATGTATTCCATTAACTATTGGGCTGTCAATTTGTCCATTATGCTCGGGCTTATCGTCGGCGGCTGGCTATATAACAGCCATTTCTTTGAGCTGATTGTTGCGCTTTTTGTGATGTCGCTTATTACGCTTTGGATGACGGCCACATTAATTATCGAAACGTATCAAATGAAGCCGTCCCAACGTTCAACAAGCTCGTATGGCTTAAAACCGCTAATTCAAAGCTATCAATCGGTTATGAAAGACTGGCCATTCCTCTTATTTACATTAGGAGGCATCGCTGTATTATCCATTGAATTTCAGCGAAACAATTTTATTGCCGTAAGATTGGAAAAAGAAATTATTCCTCAAACGTTTTCTTTGATTGGAATGGGACATCTGATAGTTGACGGGGTAAAGCTGTTAAGTCTTCTAACAGTCGTCAATACAGTTATAATTGTCTTGTTTACTGCTTTCGTATCCAAATGGATCAGCCATAAACCTGACAAACCGATCATGTATACAGGATTTCTCTTATTTGGATTCGGTTATTCGTTTCTTGCTTTCTCAAACAATGTACTATTGCTCTTTATGGCCGTCATTGTTTTATCGATCGGTGAACTTTTATATGTCCCGACAAGACAATCATTATTGGCAGATATCGTTGATGACTCTCGCCGCGGGGCGTATATGGCGTTTAATGGATTCGTTTTTCAAATCGGCAAAATGGTTGGCGCTTTGGGCATTATTGCAGGCCAGGCAATTGGCGGGATTGGAATGGGAATGCTCTATATTTTGCTTGGCGTTTTAGGAATCGTTTTTTGCTCGTTAGGGATTCGGATGAGAACAACAAAGGAACAGCCGAATCCTTCACATCTGGCTACGAAGAAAGTACCATCATAAAAAATAACTCCGCTTCCGCGCGGAGTTATTTTTTAGATTTTCCGGCATTCAAATAGTTGCATTCACTGACGGGGCGAGTCGCATTCCCCTGGTCATCCGTGCACCATGACTGTGATTGGAAAGCCAAAAAAATGCCGACCCACTTTTGAGATTCCTCAAAATAAATTAAAACGCCGCCATCTTGCCATGTTCCATTATCTTTTTCCCATTTGCCAACGTTGCCCTGGTTCATATGGATATCATGGATGCCGTTGCCAGGCAAAAAGTTAAAATATTGATCTGGTTTATCGGGCTCTGGTCCCCACTTATCTCCATATGCGTAAATGACCGCTTTTTCATTTTTAGCCTTTTCAATATAGTAGTTGATTTTATCATTTAAATCGTTGTCCGGTCCCGGTGTATCTGCCGGCAATGGAATCATTTTCTTAGGGTCAAATAAATTTCCGCGAATATAATCGAGGGCGAGCCCTGAACGATTATCGTTAATTTCTGTAAAACCGGACGGTATGCCAGGCAGCAGCGTAATATTGCCAGAATTAAAATCGTCGCTAACAAAGTATAAAACTTCAGAAGGATAAGATTGCGATTTAATGTTGATCGCTATTCGGTACTTAGTCCCTTGATCATCTTCAACGAGGACCTGGTAATGAGGGCTGTCTTCATTTCCTTTCATCGAATCCGTCACTTTTCCTTTTAATACACCATAGTGGCTAATTGGCATTGGAACCCTCCTCTGGTGATGGTTACTGACATATGTAAAAGTGTATAAACGTATCCCTTATAAAACAAGAGGCTTTTGGCCCGGTTAAAACAGAGTCTTTCGGATAAAAAAGGTAATTCCAACCATCTGAATTTTTGTTATCTTTTGATATTTACAACTTTAAAGCGTTGGTGTAAAATGTGGAATAAGCTTGACCCTCAGTAGGAAAAGAAAAAGGAACTGGCCTCCCCCGGTTTTATGCCCTCTTCTTTTCCGAAACTTCAATTCACCTACAAAAGAACCCAAAAGCGTCTGACAATGTTTCCATCATCTTCAATGTATTCATTTTCAAACACTCCGCCATTTTTTAAAATTGTTCGTTCAGACCCGATGTTATCTTTGTTGCAACAGACTAGAACCTTTTTTAATCCCATTTCCTTTGTTTTTTCCAGTGCTAATGTAAGAAGCCTGGTCGCATAGCCTTTCCGCCTTTCTGAAGGACGTATCCCGTAACCAATATGTCCCCCGCTATTCAACAGCTTTTCATTTAGTTCATGACGGATATTCACTGCCCCGATTATCTTCTTTCCTTCATTCACGAGCCAATATGTCGAATGGGGAACGTAAGAATCAGGTAAATTCTCCCCGCTTTCCGAATCTCTTAGAAATTGAACCAGTTCTTTAAACGGATACGGTTCTCTTTTTATCACCCTCGGGATCATCTCTTCACCCGAATCTTTCCATTCTTCGTAAAACGAGAGATATTCATCCTGTAACTTGAATGTCGGCTTTATTAAATGAACGTTGCCTTTCATGTTTTCACTTCCAATTAGAATAAGAATTTTATTGTTCTACCATCCTGACCGCTCGCGCAGAGAAGAGATATGGGCAATATGGTGACGACCATGCCAGGCATACAAGCCAATGGCCGTTGCAATCGATTGATCGCCTAGTTCAGGATGGTTAAACGTTTTTTCAAAATCTGAAGCGTTTAATGAGCGCAATAAAGCGACCCACCTTTTATGTAATGCTTCTAATAAGACAAGTGAAATAGTAATAGGAAGATTCGAATCGGGAAGTTCTGCCCATTTATCTTCCCTATAGGGTTTAATCGTCGGACTATTTTCTGTTATGGCCAATTTGAAACGAATAAAACTATTCATGTGGCTATCGGCTAAATGATGGACGACCTGGCGAACGGTCCAGCCTCCGGAGCGATATGGCGTATCCAGCTGTTCATCATTAAGGTCTTGCACAGCCTCCTTCAGTTGGATAGGCGCATTTTCAATTTCTTTTATCCAACCCTCGATTAATTCAGGGCTTATATGGCCATCAAATATAAATTGCCCAACCGGGTAGCGTAAATCCATAAACGTTTTCTCCCCTCTATTAAACTCTTTTAGAATCATTCGACAAACTCTGATATAATCCTTTTTTTAAAAGTGTTCTATTTTTAAAACATACTGTCAATCGTACAAAAACCTTCTATCATTTAATGAAATAGGCAAAAAAGAGGTTTCGAGTTAAATCGTTAACGGTTTGCACAAAACGAATTATTTTTCTCTTTTTTCAACGAAAAGCAAGGCAAGCGTCGCTAAAGGTCCAAGAATAATAGACAATAAAAACCAGTTTAGTCCGGTGCGATTTTTCCCCTGTGCAAGACCCGCGTTAATAAGTGCAAGAGTTCCCCATCCAACATAAAAGCTTTCATTCATGATTCTAATCTCCTTTTTAAAAATAATAAGCATGATTTTATTCTAGCGGATAATTACGAAAAAAGGAAAAAAGATGCAGAAAGCTCTGCACCTTTTTTTGATATGGCTGTTCATTACGTATTATCTGCCTGCTTCTGGTTTCTTCCCTAACACTTTATACACAGCTGCTTTAATTTCTTCATAGGACGTGCATCGGCATATATTGGATTGGAGCCACTCTTCAATGATACTGTCGTCGGCATCAGGATGAATGGCCGAAAGTCCTTCAATATTCATGATGAAACCGGGAGTACAATAGCCACATTGAAAAGCATTCTTTTCAATAAAGGCCCGCTGGGTGGCGGAGCCTTTCAATCCTTCTACTGTTACGATATTCGTATTGCTTGCTGCAACCGCCAGCATCATGCACGATTTGATCGGCCATCCGTTGACAAGAACGGTGCACGATCCGCAATCTCCGTTTAAACACCCCGGTTTCGCGCCAGTTAACCCAAAATTATTTCGCAAGACATCAAGCAAAATGTCTGCCGAACGGACTTCCGTCTTTCTTTTCACACCATTTACATTTAGAGCCACAGAAAAACGAGTGTGGGATTGATCTGTCATAATGACTCCCCTTCCAATGCCAAATACATGTCTTCTAACGTATTTTTCAAGACGAACAATCGATACTCTGCCGATCCAATCCAATCGTCCAGCACAGGTGCGGGCAAATGTAGAACCGTTTGCTCGATTCGTTCTTCACGAGAAAGTTCATGATTATTAAGAATCGTTTCAATTTCCCTTGAGCGGAACGGGTATCCGCAAAGCCCGCTGAAGGCTACACGGATCGTATTATCGATCTTCAATGCAGTAAGCGTAAGAAGCGGATAATCGATCACATCGATCTTTCGCTTCTTTACACTGAAGTACGGTAAGTTTAAATATTTTCGGTCAGTTACAATTTGAACAAGGCATTCCCCGGGCTCTAATTGCAAACGCTTATTAAATGCTTCCATGATCGGTTTGTCTTGATAGCCATTGTTTCCGGCGATGATGACATTGCTTTCCGCTAACAAAAAAGGCAATAGTGCCTCCTTATAATTGATTTCACCGCAAATATTTCCGCCGATGGTAATTTGATTTCGAGCTGTATGGTCAGCAACCCGTCCGCCTGTGACTGAAAGAAGGGGAAAGGCGGACGTTTCCGCCAGATGCGTCAACGTTACTGTCGCTCCAATAACAAGCTCACTGGTATTAAACTGATAGACCCGGCATTCACGAATACTATTAATGTCAATGACAGCCCCTGTTTCAATTTGATTAAGCCTGGCAAATGTGACGATTTCGGTACCGCCCGCATAATAGACCGGACGCTTTCCCTGTGCCTGAAGCGATTCATAGAGTTTAACCGCTTCATTTGACGTGGCAGGACGATAATATTCAAAGTCAAATCCAATCATCTTACACCACCTGTCTTCATTCGCCAAATAAGTTCCGGGGTAAGCGGAAGACGATTAAGATGCACTTCGGCAGCAGTTGAGAGGCTGTTCGCTAACGCGGCTGGCATGCCAATGAGCGCATGTTCCCCAATTCCCCGCAGCCCATAAGCCGTTTCCCGGGATGGCGTCACGACGAAATCGACCGTATAATCCGGATTTTCTCCATACCGGAGAACTTTGTATGTGCGGAATTGGGTAGTTTCAACGACTTCGTTTGGACCAAATATAAAGCCCTCCCTGCTAGCAAAACTTAAACCCATATGCATGGCGCCTTTTACCTGGCCCTGTGCCAGCTTTGGATTGATGATCGTTCCGGCATCAATGACGGTGACCGCCCGTAAAATTTTATACGTATAATCCCGCTTGTTCCACTCCACTTCCACCGCCTGGGCACCAACCGTCCAATCAGGGCCTGGCACACCTTTTCCGGTTTCTGGATCTAAAAAAGTCATCCCGCGCAGCGTATAGCTTCCTCTCCCGATAACCTGGCTTCCGATCGCATTGCCATTCGGGTAGACATAGCCATAGACAAGTTCTTTCAATGCGAGCTTTCTTGCAGGATTGTCTTTTAGAAAAACGAATCCCTTTCCGATATCGAGATCGTCTAAAGAAACACGGAACACTTGAGCGGCTACGTTCAGCAATTGACCGATGGCATCTTCGGCTGCGGCCAACACGGCTCTCCCGGCCATCCACAGTCCGCGGGAAGCAACCGTTTTATAATGTTCAGGTGTGGAGCTCGTATCGATATCCATCTCAACGTAAATTTGGTCCACATCGATTCCCAGCTTTTGGGCAGCAATTTGTGCAAGAACAGTTCGTGATCCGGTTCCGATTTCAATGACGCCGCAATTCAGATGAACAGTGCCATCTTCATTAAACTTTAAAATGGCACCAGAACCGGCATTTGTATCGATATTCGAGTTTTTCCAAAAACAGCTTACCCCTTTCGCCCGAATACGTTCAGGAGTAATTTCAATTCGCCGGCCTTCCTCCCAATTAATCAACTCTCTTACTCTTTCAATGCAGCGGCGCACATTCCCGATTCTGCTCTCATTTAAAATGACTTGTGTCGGTGTTGTTTGCCCCGGTCTGATAGCGTTTTTCCACCGAAATTCAATTGGGTCCATGCCGAGTTTTTCCGCTAAACGTTCGATTGCGCGTTCGACGGCAAACGTTGATTCTGGATGGCCGAATCCGCGAAAAGAAGTCGCGTATGGATGGTTTGTGTACATGCAGAATGAATCACACCATAAGTTCTCAACTTGATAAGGACCTGTGCAGTCTGTTGCCGCTGCCCGGCTCATATCGACCGCTTTATCGGAATAGGCACCGCCGTCAAAAAGCAGCGTAATTTCCGCAGCCTGTAGATAGCCTTCTGCATCACACCCTAATTTGACTTTCGCATCAAGTCCAAGGTGAACGGGTGAAGTAATGAAATCTTCCTCTCTAGAATTGATTAATTGTACTTTTTGTCCACCTATCGCACTTGAAGCAAGATAAGCAATAAACTCCAATTGAATAGCCGATTTTCCTCCATATGCCCCGCCGACAAGGGGTAGCGTCAGGAAAATGCGGATTTACAACGCTAAGCCCATTTTCAAGACGATTCCCCCAGTTTTAACAACGTTAAGAAAGTTTCAAGGGTCTTAAAGAATCTAACGAGACCATTTTCTCCGAATTAAAATGGTATTCTCCAAGTAAATTAATATGTTCCCAACCTAGAGGTGACATATGGTGCAATAATTCTTCATTAAAACTACCTGACCGTTTTTGATATTCAACTGCCTTTGTTAGATGTAAAGTATTCCAGATACTGATGGCATTGATAATTATGTTTAAGGCACTGGCCCTTTGCAATTGATGCTGTATGGTTCGTTCCCTAAGCTCGCCTTGTTTTCCGAAGAAAATAGCTCTTGCCAGTCCATTCATGGCTTCTCCTTTATTCAATCCTTTTTGTATTTTTCTTCTTAATGATTCATCCGAAATATAATTCAAAATAAAGATCGTTTTTTCTATTCGGCCCATCTCACGTAAGGCTGTAGCCAAGCTGTTTTGTCTTGAATAAGAACCTAATTTCCCCATAATAAGGGATGCTGAAACTGTTCCTTCCCTTATAGAATGAGCTAATCGCAAAACATCCTCATAATTCTCTTTAATGACCTTTGTATTTATTTGTCCACGTAAAATGACTTCTAATTTTGGATACTCACTTGCCTTATCTATTGTAAATAATTTCGAGTCTGATAAATCTCGTATTCTTGGAGCAAATTTAAATCCTAATAAATGGGTCAGTCCGAATATTTGGTCTGTGTAACCAGCTGTGTCTGTATAATGCTCTACTATATTTAGATCCGTCTCATGGTGTAACAAACCATCCAAAACATGAATCGCATCCCTTGAATTAGTGTGAATAATCTTTGTGTAATAAGAAGAAAATTGATCACTTGTAAAACGATAGATGGTGGCTCCTTTTCCAGTTCCATAATGTGGGTTTGCATCTGCATGTAGCGATGAAACGCCTATCTGCATTCTCATACCATCGGACGAGGATGTTGTACCGTCTCCCCAATAGGAGGACAATTGCAATTTGTGATGAAAATTTACTAATACGGCTTGGGCTTTATTCATTGCATCTTCATACATGCGCCATTGTGATACATTGGCCAATTGCTTATATGTAAGTCCGGGTGTTGCTTCAGCGATTTTGCTTAAACCAATATTCATTCCCATTCCTAAAAGAGCAGCCATAATAATAATTGTTTCTTCTTTATCCGGTTTTCGATTATTGGAAGCATGAATAAATTGCTCATGAAATCCTGTTATATAAGCAATATCCATCAGTAAATCGGTTAATTTTATTCTTGGTAGCATCTGATACAGGCTTGCACTAAATTTTTTTGCTTCTTCCGGAACATCTTTTTCCAAGCGTGCAATTGATATCTTTCCTTTTTCAAGAGAAACTCCGTCCAACTTAACGGAATTGGCAGCTAACCACTTTAACCTTTCATTAAGACTTTTGGTTCTCTCCGTCATATAATCTTCGAATGATAAACTAACTGATAATCTCGTATTCTCCTTCGCTTCATTCCATGTATCTTCTGAAAATAAATATTCCTCAAAATCTCTATATTGCCTGCTACCAACAATGGAAACATCTCCTGCCCGAACATGCTCCCGAAGTTCCGTTAAAACAGCCATTTCATAGTAATGACGATTAATTGTTGTACCATCATCCTCGTATAAATGCCTTTTCCAACGTTTTGAAATAAAATCCACTGGTGAGTCATCAGGTACTTTTCGCTTTCCAGATTCATTCATTCCTCGGATAATCTCTACAGCTTGTAAAAGTGGCTCATTTGCCTTTGTAGAATGAAAGTCTAATACTCTTAATAGCGTCGGCGTATATTTTCTAAGTGAATAAAAGCGTTTTTGCAGTAAGTCTAAATAATCATAGTCAGCAGGACGTGCAAGCTCCTGAGCTTCTTCTACAGAAGAAACAAAAGAATTCCATTCAATAACAGATTCCAAAACCTCAAAAACATCTAGTTTATCCTTTTTTGCTTTGATTAAAGCCTGTCCGATGTTCGTAAAGTGTATTACCTTCTCATTTAGCTTTTTACCGTTTTGTTTCTGAATTTCTTCTTGCGCCTTACGGCCTTTTGATAACAGACTTAGTATTTGTCTGTCATGAATTTCAAATGCCTTATCCGTTAACTCCTGAGTAAGATGTAATAAATAGACGGTTAATATCGAATATCGTTTATTTTCTTGAAAGTCACGGAATGCATAAGGCTCATATCTTGAACCTAAGCGAGATAGCTGTAACAGGCGATTGCGATGCAAATGACTAATTTGTACCGTTTCTAATTCCATTCCTCGTATGTATTCGAGTCGTTCTATTACTTTTAGAAATGTTTCGGGTGAAGGATGACCTGGTGGTTCCTTTAACCAACCCAATATCGTTTTATTGGATTCGGATGGATGCTGCGAAGTAATGACCTCTTCCAGCTTTTCTTTTTGCTTTTTTGTTAGAGATTGATTAACCATGTTAAATAGCTTCTTTTCAGCCATCGCCCTTGCCTCCCACACCATTCTCTCAAGTGTGGTGAAAGCAGGTAATATGATTTTATTTCTTCTTAGAAAATCTATGCATTCATGTAGTAAATGTATGGCATCACCATTTTCCAAAGCTACTTGATGAAGATGCTTAAATGCTATTCGATATTCTCTTAGAGTAAAAGTTACAAAGTCGTATTCACTTCGAAGTTCTTTCAAATGATCCCAAAGTGTATTTTCTCTTTGAGGATAAAGACTAATCGAAGATGGAGTGGCACCGATTTGTTTCGATATATAATGTATGACTGATTCCGGGATGCTTTTGATATGAGTGTATGGCCAACCGGGATACCGAAGAACAGCTAATTGAACAGCAAACCCTAAACGGTTTTCTTCTCTCCTTCGCTTATTAACTATTTCTAAATCCCGTTTGGAAAAAGTGAAGTAGGTCCCCAATATCCATTCATCTTCAGGGATTTGCATAAAATCCTGCCTCTGTTCCAGTGTAAGCAATTCTCTACCTCTCGCAATTTTCATTCAGTATCATCCCATTTCCATAATTATTCAGTTAATTAGTTCAATTATATATCAATAGAGTGTACTCTATTGATACAAGTATAGTAGACTGATAAAATCATAGTTGTCACTTTTGGAGTTATTTCGCACTCATTTTAAGTGCTATTTTGCACTATATATAAATATAAAAAGGTCCGATTTCCCAGCATTAAAATTGGGAAATCAGACCTTTTTTG
>NZ_JBBHZM010000062.1:0-12462 GCF_049843615.1 Fictibacillus sp. Mic-4
AGGGATGGTTTATCCCTGACTTACCTGGCTTTTGTTTAGTTTTCAAAGAACATTTAAAGATGTTTTTTTGTTCCGTCGCTCGTTTTGGCGACTTTTATATCTTAACACTTTGTTTCCTTAGTGTCAACATCTTTTTTTGAAGTTTTTTTGACAACTGCTTATCGTAGCAGCGACGTTTATTAATATATCATGTAACAATCAAAGGGTCAATACCTTTTTTGAAAAAAGTTCAACTGAGCTTTTAACCTTAATTAAACCTTAACCGTCCCGCTCTCAATCATTAGAATCTCACCAATCAACTCGAGCGTACCTCCACTTAAAAATGATCTCATCTCCATCGTTGCATGCGTTTATCTTTTGTATTTTTTCCTTGAAAATTCGAGAATACAGTTTTTAATGTTCTTGTCCCAACGATTATAATGCGGCAAAAAGTCAAAATTAACCCATCCTAATGTCACTAAATTTCGGTTTTCTTGAAAAATTAAAAGGACTACCTTCATTTGTAGTCCCATCATATTTTCATAAAAATGCGTGCAAAATAAATAAAACGGCAAATCCTATTCCTAATCGAAAGTGCCACTTGCGGTCTAATTTTTTGTACCGCATGAAACCCGTTACCGCAATCGGCACTAAACATAAGAGGGCCAATAATCCGGTCATGTTCGACCAATCCCACCTCCAGCCATAAAGAAACGCACAGACGGCATGTATAACCACTAGCCCGAAAACCGTGATGGCCGCAGGTACGTGCCATTGACGTGCCCATCGGGAGAACGTAATGACAACCGGTTTCAGTTTCGCTATCCACCGATCAACATATTTCTTCCGTAAAATAAAGGACAGTACATAATGAGCAAAAACAAAAAAGACTAAAATTCGCGCCAGTGAACCAAAATTTTTGAAAAACCCTTTAAATGCTCTACTATGATAAGTGGCCGCCGGGAAAAAGTGTGGAATAATGAAAAAGAGCATCATTAGAAGAAAAAGAACGATCAATCCGGTCGTCCATATCATTCTGTTCTGTTCTTTTTTATTTCGTATCCATGGTTCCTTTGGAAATAAGTTTATCGCCTGTTTCCTCAAAGGGGGCTCCCTCCATTTATCGAAAATCTAAATCGTCCATCATTATAAAACCAAAAGGAACCCCTATTTTCATTTATGTATAATTTTACGAAATTAAATTTTCGCTTACTTCATCATCTACTAAAAACGCCCTACCCTTTTCTATTGGAATGAATAGATTAATAGCAAGGGGGTGTTCAAATGCCAAAAATCTTTATTGATCCCGGGCATGGCGGAAAAGATTCCGGCGCTATCGGGAACGGATTACAGGAAAAAGACCTGACACTCGATATTGCCCTTCGAATGAGACGAATTCTTTTAGACGAATATGAAGGTGTCGTCGTGAAATTAAGTAGGGCAACCGACATTTATGTATCATTGGATCAACGAACCAATATGGCAAATGCATGGGGCGCGGACTTTTTCGTCGCCGTTCATATCAATTATGGCGGCGGGACGGGTTATGAAGACTATATCCACAACAGCCTGCCCGATTCTTCGAAAACAGCTGTTTACCGCAGCCAGATGCATGCAGAAATTATAAAAGCGACCGACTGGTTTGATCGAGGAATGAAAAAAGCCGACTTCCACGTCTTGCGGGAATCCCAAATGCCTGCATTCTTATCGGAAAATGGTTTTATCGATAACGCGGAAGACGCGGCTAAGTTGAAAACGGGCGCATTCAGGGAAAAAATAGCCCGCGGTCACGTCAATGGCCTGGCTGCCGCATTGGATTTGAAGAAGAAGGTTACCTTGTACAGGGTGGTTGTTGACGGAGTTCAAGTCGGTGCTTATTCGGAAAAGCGAAGTATATTAAATGCCATTGACGAGCATCTTAATCAAGCGGATCACATTATAATAGAAAAAGTTTAAAAAGCGCTTAGTTGGCGCTTTTTATTTTTTATCAAGCCATTGAATGGTTTTTATGGATTCCGCACCTTCTAAAATTTCGAATGAGTTATTTTCTCCTCCTAGCTCGCGCCATTTTTTCCGCGCCTCAAGCCATTTCCCGAAGTCTTTTTCATCATCAAAAGACAATACATTATTGATCACCATCGGTTGATCGCCGGATGCCCTATTAATCTTTACTGTCGTTTTAACTTTTATCATCTGACTCACCTCCGAAACGATCGATTCCATTGCATATTCTACCTGTCCCTCAAATAAAGAAAATGGGCGAATCATGATTAACCGATGATAGATCGATGATATTTTGCAGAAATATCAAACGATAAAGTAAGCCTACTATTTCTTTTTTTGATAAAATGGATATACTAACTGGAATCGAGGGTATACAGATGAGCCATTATTTAAGGAAACTGGAAGTAAAGCGAAATGACATCCCTTCTTTCAAACGATACCCATTTCATTTGCCCGCCGTTAAATCATTAACGGAATTAAACTTCCACCCGGACGTCACTTATTTGATCGGGGAAAATGGGATGGGAAAGTCTACGTTGCTCGAAGCAATTGCCATCGCCATCGGGTTTAATCCGGAAGGCGGCACGTTCAATTTCAACTTTTCCACTCGTGACTCCCATTCCGAACTTGAACGGTATGTCAGGTTGGTCAGGGGAGTTGACAGGCCAAAGGATGGCTTCTTTTTACGTGCGGAAACGTTTTACAATGTGGCAACGAATATTGAAGAAATGGACAGCGAGCCGTTCGCTGGTAATCGTGTAATTGAATCCTTCGGCGGTGTCTCCCTTCATGAACAGTCCCATGGAGAAGCATTTTTCGCGACATTTTCGAATCGTTTTAGAGGAAACGGGATTTACATTTTGGACGAGCCGGAAGCAGCGTTATCCCCATTAAGGCAATTATCGATGCTTGCGAAAATTCATGATCTGGTCAAACGCAATTCACAGTTCATTATCGCTACCCACTCCCCGATCCTCATGGCTTACCCGAATGCGACGATTTTTGAGCTGACGGAAAAAGGAATCCAGGAAACCTCATTAGAGGAAACGAATCATTATTCGATAATGAAACAGTTTTTCGAAAACAAGGAACGGCTGTTGCATCATTTGCTAAATGAATAAATAGAGTCATTGTATCCTCCTTCGTTGTGCAAGCAAAAATAAGTAGTCCCCTTTTTTCTCGTGAGAAAAGGGGATTACTGACTCCTCTTAAAAAAAGTCGTAGATAAACGGGGTGTAGTCAGGAATCATTTTTTCAAAATGTTCAATATCCTGCTCATTCCCGCTAATTCTCCCAAACCGATAAAGTTCCGATGGCTTTTTGTAGTTGAACAAAACAGCTGTTAAACTTTGGATATCACAGAGAACCCCTTTTTTTGGAGGATGAGTGCAGAAAGCTTGCTCCTTTTGCTTATTGAATGAAGTAATTTCTTTTCTTCCTTCTTTCACGCTTACTAAATACGTTCCTGCATTCCATTCTGCAAACTCGTCATGCACATGTAAAAATAAATGCCGATCTTCTGAACAGTCAAAAGGGTATTGCTCTAATACATTTTTGACATCAACAATTCTGCCCATAAAGTAGGCATACTGTTCCTGTTTAATTTTTGGATCACTTAAATAATAGCCCGTTTGATCATCAACAGGCACAATCATTGTCACAAGATCAATCATTGAATCATGATTGCCAATAAAACGCCATAAACCGTTCCAACTCATGAAATCCAGGTAGACAAATTCGTCAATTTTAAATGTTTTTTCTTTGATAGAATAAATGAGGTATCCAGTTGGTTCGTTCTCCTCATTTTTATACACAACGATATTTTCGTCATCGATTAACCGTTCCCACCATACATCGCTTCTTTTTAGAGAACCGTTATACACTTTAGCAAATTGCTCATAAACTGCGTGAAGCATTTCAACGTCTTTTTTTGTTATTCTTCCCACTTTTCCTTTTACTGTCACTGTTTGAGGAAATTGTTCCTTTTTAATTTCATACTTCTTATAATCACATGTGCACTCCCACCCGTATTTTCGATAAAATTTCACCGAAAACGGATGAAGCATTGAAATCGCCTGTCCATTTTCTTTCATTGCTTTTAATGCATGGTAAAGCAGTCCCTTAACATGTCCGCTTCTTCGGAATTCAGGCCAGGTGGCAACACCGGCGACCCCGCCCATGGGCATGACGTTTCCGCCTAAATACATTTTGAATGACAGCAAATGGAGTTTCGCCATCAACTTGCCTTCGTCATTAAAATAGCCGAAAATCTCATCTGCGTTCATTCTAGAAAGCCGTTCTTCCCTTTTTTCTTCCGATAATTTATACCGAAATGCATATTCAGACAAATCAATCGCTTCATTGAATTCACCTGGTTTAAGTGTCCGAATCACCGTCATCTCTCCTTTCTTCTCGTTATATGTATTCCATACAATTAAACAACTTCCTTTAAAAAATAAGGACAAAATGGTTCTCCGGTCTTTACATACGAACGATGAAGAAGGAGCTTTGCCTTTTCAATCCGTTTCAACATCTACTTTTGGAAGAGATGAACGTCCGTCTGCCATTTTCTCCGCTGTGAAAAAGATGATTTTCTGGTTGGCGTAATCGAAACGAAAGCGGCGGAGACTGGCACATTCATCATAGCTTTTCCTGATTAAATCAGGCGAAGCCACCGTACCCCGGCTGATAAAAGCAATTGATACGGGTAAAACTGGCTTATTTCTTCTCTCAAATTTGTATATGCTTCAAAAAATTTTGGCCTCATTGCGATCAAATAATCAAAGCAAAATAGCGCCTTCGTAATCTAATAGGCAAAAGCCCGAGTCTCTTTTTTCAACAAAAGAGCGGCAAATCTTCATCAAATACCATTCGCAGTCCCAATGCGTATGAGAAATAAAGTGCGCCACCTTTTTCTTTGTCATTTCCTAATCCTCCCGCCCGAGTTAAACAAACGTTTGATTAACCTGCCTGTTCGCATCAATTGTTATTTAAATTCACGATTCGTTACCCTAACAATTGCTTAACTTACTCTTACCAGTTAAAACATTTTTCATGATTATCAGTGATTTTAACCTAACAAACAAAACTCCTATTCCAAAATGACCGCTCATCCTGGATATAGGAGTTCAACTACGCATTATGATTTTTTCGCCATTTCAAGGATGATTTGCGCTGCTTTGAGCTGTACCATCGGATCTGGATGATCGAGTTGCCTGGACAGCACCTGACATGATTTTTCATATAAATCTTCCATCTTATACGGATAGGTTTCCGGAACATGATTTGATTCGAGAAGATGTTCGATTGTGATTAAGTGTTGGGTGAGGCAAGCAGAAGTTTTCGGGACTTTCGTCGATCGGCGAAGAGATTCAGGCAATTGGCTGCGCAAAATGGGTTTTGGAATCCATTCTACTTTGCGCTGGTGCGGGTATTCTTGTTGCTCTTCTGAATAATAATAATCGCTTTTCACCACTCCGATGTACACTTGATGATCTTCCGGTGCAATAATGTAATCATCTATTTTAATGCGATTTGCCATCATCTTTAACGTCGCGAGGGCGGAAATGGAGTTATACGATTCTTCATCTACGTTGTAAAGGATGGTTTTGATTTCATCATCAGATGCGCCTTTTAAATCACCCGTTGATTTCCAACCTACAGCGACAATCGAATCTCTTAAAAATTCTTTCATTCGGTTTTTGTTTTGCGGATAAGGACGAATCAACCAAACTTGTCTATTGTCCATTTATTCGGGTGCCGGCTACTCTTGACCTCGTCGTAAGCTGCAGCACTCCCTTCCCTCCTTTTTCAACCATTTTTTAAAATATACCACATAAAGTTTGAATATTCTAATAGTTTTTAACATTGATTTCATATTGTAACACTGGCGAATTGCCATTCATCATTTTATGAAGTTTTTGTTCGAGTCGGTTATAATGGATGAAGGTTTACGTTAAACGTCACCGAGTTTGATGGGAGAGAGGGTGAATCTATGAACGGTGTCTTTTTAAGAGTTGATAAAGGGGAACCGTATAAAAACGGAGAGTTAATTGAATTGGCAAACGGGCCGACCATCATTGGCCGTTCCGGTTCTACAAGTGAAGCTGATCTTCCATTTTCCAGCCCCTATATCTCGAGAAAACATGCTTCGATTAACGTTCAAGCGGGGCAAATTACACTGACAGATCTAAAAAGTAAACATGGGACACTATTAAACGGACAGGTGCTCGAACAGAATCGACCGTACCCATTAAATCATAATGACAAAATTATGCTGGCAAAAGGCATTGTCCTTCTTCATTTTGTCGATAGCAGCGAATTGGAGAGGACGATGGAATTTACCAATCCATTTGCTTTACCGAAACTTAAACCTTCCGGACTCATTATCGATATTGAAAAACGGCAAATTATATTGGATGGCAACCGGGTGTTTTTATCCGGAAAGCATACGGATTTATTGTTTTTATTGTACGAACACCGCAATCAAGCCGTCAGCTATGACCAGATTAAAATCAACATTTGGCCAGAACGGCTTATAACCGGCTGTTCAACGCCCGATGTCGGAAAGGACGAGATCAACGCGCTTGTCTACCGCTTGCGAAAAAAGCTCGGGAAATACGGAGAACACATCATTTCCATCCCCCGATACGGCTATATGCTGGATATATAAGCAGTTCCTCCTTCGAATGAAGGAATGGGCTGCTTCCCTCTCAACAATTTTTCGAATCTTCTTATCCTTATCAGCGATTTCTCATTAAACTTTCATCGCGCCTTTATTTCTTATTTCTATCGAATTCAAGTAAAATTTATATAAATTATACACCGACTTAAGTCATATTTTGATTGAACTTGGTGTACCCTTTAGAAAAAAGCAGATATTTTTTTCCATATTTCAAGGAATTCAAAGGGGTAGAAATGAATGCACAAAATTATGATGGTTGTTGAGAACCCACAAATTGCGGAATTGTTTCGCACATATATGGACAACTACGGATATGAGGCAATTGTTGTCGATGATTTTGATAACATTCTTCATTCTTTTCTATCAATTCAACCTGATTTAGTGTTGATGACGGTGAATCTTCCGGGATATGACGGCTATTATTGGAGCCGCCAAATTCGCGAAGTTTCCAACTGCCCTATTTTATTTATTAGTGACCGCTTTGCCGTCCTGGATGAAATGATGATTCATGAAAACGGCGCGGCCGATTATATTGCCAAGCCTTTTTCTTTCGAAGCCGTCACGCGAAAAATTCGCGCCCACCTTTACCGCGCGTACGGGGATTATTCACAATATGAAGCATTTGAACAAAAAGACATTAACGGGAAAAGCTTTGGTTGAAATTCCCCCTGACAAAAACAGACTGAAAAAACGGGATTTCACCATGGCATCCCTTCCCGATTGGGCTGCTTGAGGGGCAGATGCAAAGCGTGTACTTTTTCAATTAACGTTTCGTTGGGATTTGGATTAATGATATACACGTTAGTCCCTTTGTTCAGCCTTTCCAAAAAGAAATTCACTTCAGGCCGGTCCATTTCAGCGTATGAATGGCCGACCATGATAAAATTGTCGATATCATTTCTTTTGGTTGTTACGTAATCGAAAATATTGTACATAGCGTTAACCCAGCTTAGTTTTAGCTGAATGTTATAAATGGATGGAGGGATGATGTTCGCCTCCATTCTTGGCTTCATCCAATCGGTCTTCGGAACAATTTCAAGCTGGTCCGTGTCGCTTAACCCTTTCGTAATTCCCCATCTCTTTTCCGCAGAATGGCCATTTACTTCAACATCAAAATCGATCGACCCATGAGGTTTTAAAATCGGAATCCCGCGTCTAGGTTCTGTTGTTCCTACGCGGTGAAATGGAATATTGGCGAGCGATAATGCACGCTCCAAAATACAATCATAGTTAAAAGAAACCGCGCAAATGATCTTTTCGCGGTTTTTTTGAAGCCAATCGGCCCATCTCCAGCCCTTCATATTATAGTTTTCCGCCGTCAGTTGAAATAAAGAATAGGCCAGAGCGAAAAAACGCCGCAACTCGCATTCCTTCTCGATATTCCCGCGGTTTTTTTGCAAAAATCGCTCAATCGCATCATAGTCATCAGTATTTTTCGCAAATGGATAAAGTTCTTGTTGAATGGATGGGAGCTTATCAAGAAAGGCGGTATAGGAAATTTCGCTCGTATTAAACGTACGAAGAGGTTTAGAAGAATGAAGGCCATGGGGAAGGCAAAAATCCAAAGTAAACCCGTTCCCAATTAATAAACAGACGTTTTCCATCGTTTTCTCCTTATGTCATTGCAAGTTTTTCTCTTATTTTGACGGAAAACCGGGTATTCTAAACATCGAAGCGAACAAGTTTGAACTTAGACGAATAATTCCTCTTGTTGAATGAATAAATGCTATTTTTAGACGAATAAACTGCTCAATTAAACGAATAACTGTTTTAAGAGAAACCCCCTGCTTCTATAAAAAGGCATAAAAAAAATCGGGTCTACTAAATAGCCCAATGACAAATACATCGTATATGGCGGAGAAGGTGGGATTTGAACCCACGCGACAGTTGCCCGTCCTAACGCATTTCGAGTGCGTCCCCTTATAGCCACTTGGGTACTTCTCCATTTTGAGGTCAGGTATTATTATACAACGATTGTCTAAAGTTGTGAAGAGTCTGCCGTTATTTAGTCAATCTTCATACAATTTATAGACCGCCTTCACCAAGAGGCGGTCTATATAGGAGTTCATTTTCGAGGTTTACGGCACAAAATAGGTCGGGATCTGCACTTGCTCCTCGCTTAATACTTCAGTACCGCCTATGGCTTCTAACGCTGTGCCAAATGTCTGGATCCAATCGCCCGTTACCGCGATTTGTTGCCCTTGAAGCTTTAGTCCTTTATCCGTTGTCAAAATTTGTTCAGAAACGCCGATGGCCACTACGACTTTCCCGATTGTTGCGAGCCAGACACTTTCCACAATTTTTCTTTATCCAGGCGATTTCCCATCTTTCTGCTGATTAACAATTATTTGGATAAATTAATGAGTTCTATTAACTGCCCCATCGCTTGTATCCATACCCCGGCGGCAATTTGCTTTTCGAGACTTAATTTCAAGTCTTCATGTTCAGCATTTTTATTGATGTCCTCTTCAGCCTGCTCTCATTTTACAATCACTCCCCTTTCACCCATGTCGTTATATTTATACTATTCACGCCTTTAAGAGGGGGGTTTTATTGAAGCGAAAAAAGCCTCATCTGTTAAAACAGAGAGGCTAAACATTTCTATTGCTATAATTTTTCAACTGCCTTTTTTACAAGCGAGGCATAAGCCTTCGCCCCTTCTGGATTAAGATGGACACCATCAGGAGCGAAATAAGAATCATGACCGGCGCTAGCCCCGTACCAGTCTACAAGCGCGGTGCGGGGATGGCTTGATGCCACATCCTCCAATACGGAGTTAACTACGTTTTCCCATGGTCTTGGAACTCTCGTATTCACTAACACGATTTTTTTATTTTCGCCAACGGATTGAAGCAATTCCATCAGCTGGTCTTTCGTAAATGGACCGTTCGTGCCGAGCTCAAGAACGATGTAATTTCCTAAGTCGCCATTTGATTTTAAATCTCTTACGATGTCATCGGCATCGGACATTTGGCGGCCAATTTCGGCATTTACCTCGACGCCCGGGATCCGCTTTTTCAAGTAAGGTTCGACATCAACCATTACAGAGTCACCGATTACGGTAACATCACTTCCATCTATAGACGGTGCTTTCTTAGAATGCTTATCCTTGGACTGCTCAGAATGTTTTCCTTTCTTTGTTTTCGGCTGATCAACATGGTGACCTTTCTTGTTTCGTTCCGTTTTTTCATTATTTCCATCTAATGGCTGTTCCAGTTTAGATGCGGCCGAATGAGAGCCCGGGACAAGACCGATCAAGCCAACGCAAGAAATGCCGAGAATAAGCACCAGACAACCTATGGCAACACGGCGGCTTTTCGGTATGCGGTTCCACTGCCACTGGCGCAGACGAATCTTCGTCCACCATCTTTTTAATGCGCCATGGCGTATCGGATTTTCAATGAATGTCCACGACAAAGCGGCAAGGATGAAAGTTGCGGCAATTTGCAATAGGACACGAACACTATTTATTCCTTCCGTATTAACCGCAGGTGTCGTTAATGTAATCACCGGGTAATGCCAGAGGTAGATCGCATAGGAACGTACCCCGATCCAACGAAGCGGTTTGGAGCCAAGCCATTTTCCTAATCGGGAAGCAGGATGGGCAAGTGCTGCGACCAACACTGCTGCAGCGACTGACATGTGGACCATTCCCCCGCGATAGAGAAGCGTATCGTACTGGTTCGTCTTCCACATGATCAGGATTACGCATATCAGGGCTGTTGCTCCTGCCAAATCAAGGGTCAGGCGGTGAGCCGAAGGGAGTTTAGCAGATAAGCTCCGGCTCGGCCATACAAGAGCAAGAGAAGCACCAATGAGCAAAGAAAAGGCTCTCGTATCCGTTCCATAGTAGACACGGCTTGGATCGGCACCCGGTTCGTAAAGAATAGCCATCGCAAGTGCTGAAGCTGCCATAAGTGTGACGGTCAGTCCAATGATCTTCCCCTTTCTTCGTATGTATCGTAGTCCAAAAAGCAAGATCAGTGGCCATATCAGATAAAATTGTTCCTCTACCGCCAATGACCAGAGATTGTTAATCGGAGAAGGAAGCCCAAAGCTTTCAAAATAAGAGACGTGATGGAAAATGGACCACCAATTGCTTACATAAAAAATCGAAGCGACCACATCTCCCCTTAACTTCGGCAGCAAGGTTGGATGGAAGAGTGTCACCCAGGCAACCACCAACACAAGCATAACAAGAAGTGCCGGAAGCAATCGGCGCGCCCGGCGAATCCAGAAATCCTTCATATCAAGCCTTCCTGTGCGGCTCCATTCAGCGACGAGAAGATCGGTAATGAGATATCCGGACAGGACAAAGAATACCGTAACCCCTAAAAAGCCACCCGGAGCCCAGCTAAAGTTGAGATGGTATGCAATTACCGCAAGTACCGCAATGGCCCGCAGCCCGTCCAAGCCGGCCATATAGCGGCCGTTTCCCTTGGTCGGTTTAGGCATACTGGGCACCCCCCTCTTTATGTACGACGTTCAAACTTTTGAGCATTTCTTTTGTAGCACGGTCTTCGCTACACATTTGTACATCATCCTTATGCATTTTAATCTCGTAATTACTATCCTAATAAAATTTAGCATAAAATCGAGAAGGTTTGTAAAGAAAAGAACACACTTCTGCAAAATTGCCTCAATGATGGGACTTCCGAACAAAAACAACCTGGAATATTTTTGAAAAGAACCGGGTTGTTTGATCATTCTTTGGCAAACATCCGTCTTTCTTGTATACTGTTTGACGAGGTGACATCAATGAAGTGGATTCGATTATTTTGGGTCGCACTATTTGCTGCTATCATCCTGACTGGATGTGGCCCAACCGTTCAACATCATCATGAAAATTCTAAGACCGGACAAATCAGTGACAATATTCTTGATGAGATGGAAGGACCGCCGAAAAACGGTCATACGCTGGAGAGGCATGTCGGCAAGTCAAATGACGAACTGCAAAAGCGGGTGAAGAGCAGCCATGTTTCAGCCGCAAGCACATACTATGACAAAAAAACAGCGACAAAAGCAGTGCTGGAAAGTCTGCATATTCATGAACAAGAAATTGAGCATTGGCTTGAGAAATCCAACCGTGATCGCCTTGTGCTGAAAACCCACCACTCTTTTGCGGTGGGAAAAACCGTTCTTCGCTCAGATCTTCGTGTTCATGAAGAGTTACATGATACAATAACAGTTCTGGCCAAAGACCCTTCAAGTGATTTGAAATATAAAATCATTACGTCTTATCCCTTTTTAAAGCGAGGAAGATAAATGTATCCACAATTTCAGTATTTTTTAGAAGCGTATTGCTTGCCTGGCTTAGAGGAGGATGAGTTTTGGGCAGCAATTGAGGAATTTGAAAAAAATGAAAATCAAGAGGTTCGACAGTCACTGCTCACTGAAGTACAAACAATCTTAAAAAATGGAGATTTAACAGTGGCGAAAAAAATGATCCAAGAACACGGAAATAGACAATTTTCCGCTAACGAAACCATCACCTGGTTACATCATATTGAAAAAAAGCTGACATAAAGGGCGTATGTTTACGTCCTTTATTTTTTTAGCTTCACAATTATGAATTGCAGGAAATGATAGGGAATTCTTTTAACACAAATTTTTATATCTGTTTATATAATCGGAATATTCTGTAATAAACTTTCTAGTGCCCTTTCAGCTAAGAAAGTTCTTATTTTCAAGAATCAATTTTCACCTGTAAAAAAAATAGAAGCAAAAAACAGGATCAAACTTCTCTAGTGTGGTAGTGTGAGTGCTATTTCATGGCATTTGGACAATAAACAGTG
>NZ_JBBHZM010000063.1:0-11991 GCF_049843615.1 Fictibacillus sp. Mic-4
GATTTATTGTCGGAACTCCACTGTTTATTGTCCAAATGCCATGAAAATAGCACCACACTACCACATTTGATCCTGTTTTTTGCTTCTATTTTTTTATTTTTTTTTACAAGCGAATTCTAGAAAGCTGAAAGGGCACTAGTTAGTTATCTATCCCGTTGAAATGCCGCAGTGGAAAAAATTCTTTCCACTTCGGCATTTATTATCCTACAATCATCGATGACGGCCTAAGCGGCGGCATGCAAATTAAACCTTAGCTAGTACGCCTTCTTCGGCTAATTCTATTAACTGCACCAGTTCTTTTAAAGAAGTTCCAATAATCATATCACCCATGGTACCTCACCCTATTGAAAAAAGAAGGATTACTCCTTCTCTCAATCTATCATATGCAAATCCTATTGCCAGGCCTATCACCTAACCGATATAAGAAGAATTCTTCTCGATTGATTAACTGGCCCGCTTACAGAACATCGTTATTCCAGCGGTTCCGTAATACACAAAGTTCCTAATCGTCCTGCCTTAGGTGCCACACTATATTAGAAAATCACAAAAAAATCCATCTTGAATAACAAATCAAAATGGATTTTATGTTGCCTAATTTGCGAAAATACAGTTGACAGCACCAGAATGTTGATATAACATTAAATTGACTGATTGAGTCAATCGAAAAAATATTAGCTACAGAACTTTGTTCATACTGAAAAATTTTTTTGTACAACAATTGACTGACTAAGTCAATCTAAAATCAGGAGGAATGATGACTGTGACAACAAATCCCAACATAAGCAATGCCATCGTCATTGGTGGAGGTATGGCCGGATTAATGACCGCAAGAGTACTCTCGGACCATTACAAAGAGGTGCTGATCGTCGAAAAAGATGACTATCCCTCTGAGCCTGACCTTCGTCCGGGCACTCCACAGGCTTTTCATCCACATCGTTTCACGGCACGCGGAAAGTTGATCACCGAACGGCTATTTCCAGGATATGAGCAAGATTTGGTAGCACAAGGTTCCCCTTCATCTTTTAACAAAACCGTTTATTTCATGAACCAGCACGGGACCCTTGAAATGAAGTATGAGCGGAATGACATAAAGTTCAGCAGAGCAGTGTTGGAATGGGTCATACGCCAACGTGTGAAAGCCATTCCTAACGTGCACCTCCTGACTAAACACGATGTACTCCGGTTGTTAACGACCCCTGATCGATCAGCGATTACCGGCGTTCTGACTAGAGATCGCGATCAATCAGGGCAGGAGAAAACGCTCATCGCCGATCTTGTGATCGATACAAGCGGACGTTCTTCTAAACTTTCGGCATGGCTTAACGAGTTGGGATACGAGGTACCGAAGCCGGATCTGTTGAAGGTTTCGCTCGGTTACAGCACCTGCCGGTATAAAGTGCCTTCACATCTAACGCATTTGATCGACAAATGGGACGTTATTAACCTTCAAGGCCAGCCAGAAAGCGGTACTTATACAAGTGTGTTCTCCTTTATTGAGAACCAGATCGCCGAAGTGCTGCTCTACCGCCCGGGCGGGATCTATCCTCCGACAGATGCTGCCGAGTTTGAACAGGCAGTAGCACAGCTTCCAAGCCCGATCATTGCGGAAATCGTGCGCGATCTGGAACCGATCACCGCTCCCCGGGGTTTCCGGGTTCCGGAGCTGTACTGCCATCGCTACGAGCAAATGAGCCGATGGCCTTCCGGATTGCTCGTCCTGGGAGACGCTTACTGTATATACGACCCGATCTTCGGCCAGGGCATGACCGTCGCCGCGATCAGTGCAGAAATACTGGAAGCCTGTTTGGTAGAAAGAGGCTGCGATTTCCAGCCCGACTGGGAGCACGGCGTTCTTCGCAAAATTAAAGAAGCGATCGAGCCTGCCTTCTGGCTGAATTGCACAGCCGATCTGCGGTGGGAAGGTGTCGAATACGAAGGTTCAGATACTCGCGCCGGGAATGCGTTTAGCCGGGAGTATATGGAGCTGTACCTTAAGCATGCTATAACTAAACCTGATTGGAAGCTCTACGGGCTTTATTGGGCTGTGAACACGTTGTCAGTATCCCCCCGCCACATATTCAACCCGCAGACAGCAGTCCAGGTTCTGTCCGCATCGACTGAAGGAAAGCGGCTGCTGTCCGGGCTTACGGCGAAAGATCGACGGTCCGTTGAGACGATACTGGATGAGTGGCTTCCACGGTTTTCGGAAACACCGTTCAATTTGAACTGATTTGATATACTGGTAGTAGATCTTACTATAGGCGAAAAGGAGTACACGACATTGGCACCATTAAATGACGAACAATTGCATCAAATCCGCGATGAACGAAGAGAGCAAATTAAGGCGGCCGCCATCCAGGTTTTTGCCCGTAAAGGCATCATTAGCGCGAAGATGAGCATGATAGCGGAAACCGCGGGCATCAGCAACGGGCTACTTTACCATTATTTCAAATCGAAAGATGAATTGTTCATATCGCTTGTTGAAGAAGCGATGGCCGAAACGGAAGCGGCCATCCAAAACATCTATGAACTGCCGGGCACACCTATCGAGAAAATTAAGGCATTGACGGCCGAAATTCTCGACGAAAGTGGCGAACCGTATTTCATGCTCATCCACCAGGCGCGTACATCGGACGGTGTGCCCGAGAAGGTTAAGCAGCTTCTCGAACAGTATTCGATGGATACTTTTATCGATAGGTTGCTTCAGTTATTCCAGGAGGGCCAACTGGCCGGAGAATTCCTGGAAGGTGATCCAAGAGAGCTAATTGCCTGTTATTTATCGGTCCTTTCCGGCATCATGGTCATCAATTCGAGCGGGATTGATGACTATCGGATTCCGAAAGCCGATATGCTGCTGCGGCTGATTGCCCGTTCGTGATAGATTGCACACAAAAAAGGAGGATTCGGTAACAATTGGTCGAAGTTCCTTGCCCAATAGACCCTCCCTACATCCGCCACTGGCACGCTTTTTTAAACAATTACATGTGCTATAAGACCCTTCAAGCTAAACATTAATGAATGAGCCGTTTCTGAAAAGCAAGAGAAAGGCATGCTCAATAAGTTTACGTCACCTATTTAAAAAAAAACGCTATTTTTCCTAATTCATTTACGGAAACAATAGCGTTTTTTGTAATTTTTCAGGCCAAACAGCCGCAATTTTACAACGTTAGAAACATCAAGAAAGCACATTTGCTTAAAAGAATGCGTAACTTTTTTCATTTTTCAGTTGACAAAAATAAAAAAGCAGCATATAGTTTTATTAAAACCGTTTTAAAAAAACTAAAAAGAGGAGCTTGATTATGTATGAACTTCTTGTCCTTTCGTTATTAATGAAATTTCCATTACATGCTTATTTGATCTCCAAAATATCGAATGACACGATTGGCCCATGGGAACAAGTAAGCAGAGGCACGCTTTCAACATTATTAAGCAAGTTAGAAAAAGCCGGTTTGATTCAAGAAGCCGCCGACCCGGACACTGTCCCTTTTCCGACGGATCGGCCATCTCGTACGTTTGAAATAACGAAAAAAGGGAGAGATCGTTTTTACGAGTTAATGATGGATACCAAAAAAAATCTCGGGAATTATCAAAAAATTTTCCACATAAAATCCATTAACTTGGACTTCTTAAGCGATGAAGATCAACTCTATTTAGTTAATCACTATATAACCTATTGCCAAACAGCCATTGATCATATTAAAGCACAGCAAGTAGAATTTGATGAAAATCCTGAACAAGTGAAGTCCATTCAAGATTCTTCGTTTTACAGGACGATCGAGAGTTTAATGCATCTGAATAGAGAGCAATGGAATCTGGAAAAGCAATGGGCAACTCATTTAAAAGAACAACTTATGATGAGCATTGAAAAACGAAAATAGAAAGGGGCATTCAAATGACACAAGTATGGACAGCGGAAAAAGAAGAAATCAATGGCTTGTTTAATGAATTGTTTTCGGCGTGGAGTCACGGGGATGGAACTGCATTTGCGAATTGCTTTACGGAAGATGTGGATTATATTACTTTTTTCGGACAGCATCTAAAAGGACGGAAAGAAGTGGAGAGTTCCCATCAAGAATTATTTGATGGCGTATTAAAAGGGTCACAAATGAAGGGGCGGATCACGAACATTCGTTTTCTTAATGATGAACTGGCTATAGTCCACTGCATAGGAAATACGAAAATGCCAGGCCAAAAAAATTATTCTGAGAAAAGAGAATCCATTAATACCAATGTCGTAGTTAAACAAAATGGAAAATGGAAGATCACTTCTTTTCACAACTGTCGGATAAAAGAGCCCAACTTTTTTATAAAATGGCTGATGAAAAAAGGCAAAAAGAATAAGTAAAAACACGGATACTGCCAGAAGCTGCTTTTGGCAGTATCCACAGTTTTTCATGATTCATATTTTTGAAAAAAATCAGCCATTTTATTGAAAGCCGCCTTTGCTGAAGCGGCATTATAATTTGGGGAGAAAGGGTCACTAAACCCATGTTGTCCGTTACATTTATGTATCTCGATTTTCTTTTCTTCTAATGATACCATTAACTCGTCAACATTAAATGATGGCTCTTTTTGCGGAAAAAATAACATTGTCGGACATAATGGGTTGATTTCCATGTAATTCCTAATTCGAGAACCATAGTATCCGACAATTCCGTTAAGAGATTCTTCCTCGCTACACAGCCAGGCAACAGTTGCTCCCACACTAAATCCGACAATAAAAATCTTTTGATAGTTGTCTTTTGTATCTAATACTAATCGTTTAATTTTTTCCGAAGCATAGTCAAAACCTATATTTTCCATAAAATTGCGATATGCGATATCCTCCTGGGAATAATCAAAAGGTACTTCTTGTTTTAATAAATTGGGGCAAATGACATCAAATTTTTTTTCTGATAACGATTGACAAATATAATTCATATGTTGGTTACGTCCATAAATTTCATGAACAACAATGATGGCAGTGTCCGAATTATTCTGTATGTTTAACACCTTGTACCTCACAATGAATGTTTCCTCATATTATACATTAATAGTGTACTAGTGAACTAGCCTGAAGATCATTAAGTCGGTTCATATAAAAAGGCAATTGGACAAAGGGCTTTCTCCCTCCCGTTGCTTATTTGGCAACTACGAGGAGGGAAAATTGCCGTCCTGCTATTTAAATCCGACCACGAGTACGTTCCTGTCACGCCATAAACAAAAAGGCCGAAACATTAGAGATTAAGAAGTAACACTCTTTTTGTAATGAACAAGTGTTGCCTTTTCATTTAAGCTCTGTTTCCAGTTTTCTAACTGCTTGTAACCCATTTTTTCATACAAATAACAGTTGCGTTTTTCCTCTAAAATCGTCCGCAATTCCCATGTCGTTGCTTGCGGAAAGAGCTCCTCTAGTAAACGGAGCGCTTTCTGAGCTATCCCCTTCCCTTGGTACTCAGGCAAAATAAACATTGGACTGATCCAGAATTGTGTCTCTTCTCTCCAAAACACGCAAATCGCCCCTACAAGGACATCATCGAACAGTATTTTATAAAATCCTCCATTAGGATGATTGATCCTTGTTCGTACTCTTTCTATTGTTTCATTAGCAGGATTTGTATCGTAATCCTTATATTTTTCCAATAACGGTTTAAACGCCTTTACTTGAATATCAAAAATGGCCTCCGCATCTGTTTTTGTTGCTTTTTCCAATCGTATGTCCATCCAACTTCACCACCTAATTTATGTATTGTATTATTCCACAAGTCTCTCATTATTCCTTCTTCCAATAGCCCGCCCCTGTTAGGACAAAAAAAGCCGCCAAATCTGGCAGCGAAAATTAAGGCACTTGCCTCCAGTCGCCCTCTATGAAGGGTAAGCACCCACCCAAGAAAAATGGAGTTGCCGTTCGTTCTTTCATGGTGTTTTTACTAAAACTTTAATTAAAATTCGACGTAAAAGGGATGAAGTTTTTCGTTTAAACAATATTCAATTCTTTGCCTGAAAGTTTGCCAGGTTACCATTTCCAAAGCTTTTTCAATAGGAAAGAAACCTACTTCCAAACTTTCTGGAGAAGTTGTCAGCTCTCCACCAATTGGTTTTCCTAAAAACAATGTGTTACATATAGAACCGCTTACATTTTGATATATCCCACAAAATTTGATCACTTCAATTTCTATACCACTTTCTTCTTTTGTTTCCCTGATTGCAGCATCCTTCAGTGACTCTCCTTCTTCAACCTGGCCGCCGGGCATTTCCCACCCTCTTCGGGGACCTTTAATTAATAACATTTCATTTTGCTCATTAAGTACAACGGTTGCCGCTGAGACAATATGTTTTGGTGTTGTCATTTTTTAACCTCACATTATATAAATATACTAATCTAATTATTCCAAGTCCTGAACAAGCATATCTCTTTTTTTCAGGCCGTATAATCTCATCAGACATTTCACCAGTTTGTTTATAAAAAGCAGGCTTTAATGGCTAGTCTCTATAATAGTTTTTAGCAGTAAATCGGCCAATCCCAAAAAACGCCACCCTGGGACACTACAAATCGTTCCAACCAAATTTCAAAATTAGAATGTAGTTGAGCCGGCTCATCAATATCATATAAATCTACGAATAAAAGGTAGTTAGATTTTCTTCCGTTTGCTTAGTGTCGATACAAACATATCCTGTTCCATTTTGATAATAGCCTATAGGACACCAATGGTTAGGAAATTCCATCTCTTCATGAATGTTTTTGATTTCTTCTAAACGATATAGTTCTAATCCGCCGCCATATTCAGGATCATCAAAGATATTTGCTCCATTATGAAGAAGAAGGAAGTCCTTATAGTCATCAGGTAATTTCCATCCTGTGTTTTTTTCAAATGACAAGATATTTTCTTGGTTAGTAGACTCATTGAATTCACATATAACTTCTCCGACTTCCCCACCTTCAGATTGTAAGATTAGTTTTCCATTCACTAATCTCAATCTTTCTTTTAAACCATTTAAAGTTGATTGAATTAAACTGCCCATGAGCCACCTTTCATATCCATTTAATATCCATACCACCAATGAGTACCTTCTTTATGCAAGGGTTTTGTTAAAGGAAAAAAGTTGCCCATACTGTTATCTCCTCCGAAATGTAGTGGTCGTTCATGATGTATCCCAAGTTTACTCCAGCTCCATTTTGGTTTTCCATATTCTTATCATACCATTTGATAATTTTTTCTAATATCACTTTCCTTGGAACTTGGTCTTCTTTTTTTAACTTTTTCCATTTTGTAGTTGTCGAAATCATCATTTTTGCATGGTTATGTTCATTTGTCATAATAGGATACCCCTGATTGGCTGTCTTGCCGATTCTGCTTTCGCCGGGAAGGTTCGGGTGTCCCGTTCGGCTGGAAGTTTAAGTTTACATTTCGGAAGGCCAAAGAGCAAATGTAAATAAAAAAAGCAGCCCATAAGGCTGCTAATCCGCGGTGCACTTACCCTAACCGGCGTTTAAATGCTTTGCTGGCGAAGAAGTAAGCGATGACCATGATGCCGACGCACCAGGCAAGCGCGATCCAGATATCGTTGCCGACAGACCCTTCATACAAGAAAGCACGAATCGCATTCACGATGGAAGTCACAGGCTGGTTCTCGGCGAACGCACGGACAATTTTAGGCATGGTTTCGGTAGGGACAAAGGCCGAACTGATAAACGGCAGGAAAATTAGCGGGTACGAGTAGGCTGTGGCCCCTTCCATAGATCCTGCTGTCAAGCCGGGAATGACCGCCAGCCATGTCAGCGCCAGCGTAAACAGACCGAGTATCCCGGCTACCGCAAGCCAATCGAGAATACCGGCGCTGGAACGGAAGCCCATCAAAAGCGCGACGAGGATCACGACCACGATCGTAAGCGCATTGGAAACAAGCGAGGTCAGCACGTGAGCCCACAATACCGACGAGCGCTTGATAGGCATCGTAATGAAACGCGCCATCAGCCCGCTCTTTACATCCGTAAACAGCCGCACGGAAGTATAAGCAACGCCTGATGCGATAGCCATCAGCAAGATTCCCGGCAATAAATAATTGACGTAGTTGTCCGTTCCTGTCTCTATGGCACCGCCAAATACGTAGACAAACAGCAGCATCATCATAATCGGCGTAATCGCCACCGTAATAATCGTATCCGGGCTGCGCATGATGTTGCGCATTAATCGTCCTAGTAATACCCCTGTTCTACTTTTCATTTTACATCTCCTCCTTTTTGCCGATGATCGCGAGGAAAATTTCCTCCAATGTCGGCTGCTTCTCGATATACTCCACTACTGCTTTCGGGAACTTCTCTTTGAGTTCGGCAAGGGTACCGGTTGTGATAATTTTTCCGCCATGCAGGATGGCGATACGGTCCGCCAGTTGTTCGGCTTCCTCCAGGTACTGGGTTGTCAACAAAATGGTCGTGCCGCCGCCGGCAAGCTCCTTGACGGTCTCCCAGACTTCAATCCGCGCTTCAGGCTCAAGCCCTGTCGTCGGCTCGTCGAGAAAAATGACTGCCGGCGTCCCGATCAGGCTCATAGCGATGTCAAGCCGGCGCTTCATCCCGCCAGAATATTTATCCGCCCGGCGGTTGGCCGCATCAAGCAGGCTGAATCTTTGAAGCAGATTGTCGGCGACTTGAGCGGGATTGGAAACTCCCCGCAACCTGGCGATCATCATCAGGTTTTCCCTTCCTGTAAGCATGCCGTCTAAAGCCGCAAACTGCCCTGTCAGGCTGATCTTGTTTCGAACATGCTCCGGCTGACGCTGGACGTCATAGCCGCAAATAGCGGCTTCACCGCCATCGGGTTTCATCAGCGTCGAGAGAATGTTGACCGTCGTCGTCTTGCCCGCTCCATTTGAGCCCAGCAGCGCGAAAATTTCGCCACGCCGCACCTCAAAATCCACCCCCTTTAAAACTTCCTTGTCTTTAAAAGATTTTTTTAACCCTTTTACAGAAATCGCCGCATTGCTCATCCTTTTTTCCTCCTTATAAAAGTGGCTTTTGCCGAGCCAGGTTTCCACACTCCACTATTTAGTTAGACTGATAATCTGTATAACAGAATACCAGGTTAAAAATATGACTGAATAACGAAGTGACCATTCACATTTGTAACCAGCTATTCAGTCAGTAGGATCCATTGATTCACTTTTTTCCCAATCGTTTCATGATGCTCTCGTTCAACTCTTCACGATACTTGGCGACATAGGTTTTCGCGTTGGCCACGAGTTCGTCGGCAAAGGACGCCACGTCATCCCCGGTGATCTCCAGCACTTGTCTGCCTTCCGCCGCACCGGCTTCAAACAAATCGATTAATTCATACTGCATACGCAACATATCCATCCCGTTGCCCGCTGAGAAATTCCACATGTAGTTTTGGATTTTCTTAAAAACATACTGGTAGTCCTCTGGCAGGGATTCAACCCGTGCCATCATCATCTTGTATTCTTTTTTATCACCAATCATTTTTTTGAAGAATTCCATCATGTTATTTTTCCTCCCTTTGTTGTAAAGCCTAACAAGACACTCCACTATTTTTATGAAGTTAGATGGACTTTAAGACGTTGATTTTTGAGGATACAAAATCCCACTTTTTCCAAAACAACTCAAGTTCCTGGAGGCCAGCCTCATTAAGTGAGTAAAACTTGCGGGGCGGCCCCATATCGGACGGTTTCTTTTCGATGTTCACAAGTTTTTTCTTTTCTAATCGCACGAGGATGGTGTAGACCGTCCCTTCCACGACTTCGGTAAACCCGAGCTCGTTCAGGCGGCGGGTAATCTCGTAGCCATAAGTTTCATGGCGGCTGATGATTTCGAGCACGCAGCCTTCCAGCACGCCCTTCAGCATTTCAGTTAAATTCTCCATGGTCAGAACCTCCTTTCCGTTAAATTTTCATGGTCAGAGCCCCCTCAATTTTGTCTGACTTATATTCTGTATAACTTAGTACCAGGGAAAAATTTTTACTGAATAGCTTTTGAGGATCACACTATTCAGTAATGCTTATTACATGTATATCGTAACACTGAGTAAAAGTGATGTCAACTACTTTTCTTAAAAACATTTTTTCAACATCTTTATTCAGCGGTGTCGGTATCATAACACGGAAGTATTGAAACCTATTTAAAGAAGAACTTCCAAAGGTTTTGCCGTATTACAGGTAAAATGCGCATTTTCTAATCATTTGAATACAAATGATTTCCCTTTCACCTTAATCAATTGTTGAGCATATTTTAGAATAGGCATTGACCTAAGAATTTTTCAGAAAGGGGCGAATCACATGCCTTCGCTTGTTGTAGGTCAAATAAAAATTACGACTGTAGGAGATGGAACCGTAAATTTCGGGGATACGAGACATATTAATCCAAAAAATACAGCGAAATCTTACCTTGGTTCTGGTAGCGCTGTAACCGGAGATTTTCTAAAAACCTCTTCTTTTGTTAACTCCACAGCCACCGTAGATAATGAAGTAATTGATGCTGATGTTACAGGTGGCATCTAATGCGAGGTTTTTCACCGCGCATTCAAGATCTTCGAAAGCTGCAAAACCTGAAATCGCTTTCCTGAACGTAATCCCTTCTGGAAGTTGGAGGGGATTTTTACATCACTCCTCTATTTTATGAACTTCTTCAAAAGAGAGCGGTTCACCGGTCACCTCAAATTTTTTAAAACGTATGCCTCTTTTTTCGCCTAACTCTCTACTTACAAGATGAGAGATTATTTAGGGAGGAAGATGGCGATGAAATCTGGATACATTGAAAAGTATCAACTATTAAGCGAGTTTAAAACGGTGAAGGAATTTAACGAACATATTTGGCGGTTTCTTGATGACCATCGAACGGCGTTTTCAAAAAGCGAGTTGATCGCGTTTCACCAGCTGACAAAGTATAGCGTGAAAGTGATTGGTGTGTGCAATGCGAAAATTGGCACGCTTGTTTCCGCATCCCATAAAGAAAAAGGCGGCATCTCCCGCTCCACTTTCGAACGTATGCTCCGCAAAGCGAAAAAATTAGGCATTTTATCTGTTCATCATGCGCTCCGTCAAAAGGGCGGGTATGCCCATAATGTTTTTGTTTTCCATCGCTATGACGCACCGCTTGAGGAGAACATGAAGGATCGGCCAACTCCCGAAATCCCATGTCCTATAAGCAAAACAGAGGCAAAATCGGAGCCGGAAACTACTTCTTTTTTAGAAACTAATCCAATAAAAACTATAAAAAACGAATACATACGTAAGGAGAAGGCGCCTTCTTTGACGGAGCTTGATGAGACGTACTTGCCTGACTATATTCCGGAAGCATTTGTGAATTGCGTGAAACCCTTTTTCCCGGAAGCGGTAAACATCTATACTTTCTGGAAAAAGGCAAGGCTCGCCTATCACCAATTTGAGTTTAACTCGCCGCTTGAACTCATGGTAGCTACAGTAATCAAAGCCTTTAAAACGACCGTCTGGCAGTATAAGCGAAAGAAAATCAAGACAACCTTTGTCCAATACTTTTACGGCACGTTATACGGCCTATTCAGAGTGGAAAGACGACGCGAAAGGAGACGCGAACTGTCTTCGCTCTGGCCATTCAACTACAATTGGCTGGAAGCTGAGGGGTGATGTTGTTTGGAGGAACGGCGGAATGGTTAATCGGATGTAAAACAGAATAAATCTTGCGCCAGGACGTAACAGATACTCGACAACAGTTTATCCGTTCCGCATTTGTTCTTGAGTAGCGCTCTCTGAGACAGATTTCTGACTTCGGGACGCATTTTTGTCCTTGAGAAGCGCTCTCTAAGACAGATTTTTGCCTTTGGGACGCGTTTTTGTCTTTGAGCGGCGCTCTCTGAGACAGATTTTTGCCTTTGGGACGCTTTTTTTTCCTTGATCGGCGCTCTCTGAGACAGATTTTTGCCTTTGGGACGCTTTTTTGTCCTTGAGCGGCGCTCTCTGAGACAGATTTCTGACTTCGGGACACGTTTTTGTCCTTGAGTGGCGCTCTCTGAGACAGATTTT
>NZ_JBBHZM010000064.1:0-10647 GCF_049843615.1 Fictibacillus sp. Mic-4
GAAAAATATACTCATTTTATTGTCCGACTGAGTCCATTTATTGTCCGATGGAATCGATTTATTATCGGAAGTCCACTGTTTATTGTCCAAATGCCATAGAAACAGCACCACTACTGAAGAAATTTGCTCCTGTTCTTATTTTTTTCAGGTGAAAGAAAATAAGTGCTTTCATAGCTGAAGGGGCACTGAAATCCCTGGGATAATTTCACTACTAAGAACCCCTGGCGCCTAAGAAGGCACCAGGGGTTCTGGATCTGCTTTTAACTTAAAGTTGTTTGTATTAATATCCTTACCCAACGTTGGCACGATGAAATTTTCGTTCATTAATAATGAATTATAATAGTTCTATATACCCTTCTGTTCCATTCAACCTGATTCTTTGCCCATCCTTGATCAGCTTTGTCGCATTCTCCACTCCGACAATTGCCGGCAAGCCATATTCACGTGCAATAACTGCTCCATGGGTCATCAGTCCGCCAACTTCGGTGACCAGGCCTTTGATGGATACAAACAATGGGGTCCAGCCAGGGTCGGTAAAGGCGGTTACCAAGATATCTCCCTCTTCTAAATCCGCATTTTCCATATTTAAGAGGACACGTGCTCTCCCTTCGATCACGCCGGAAGATACAGGCAGGCCTATAATTGCATCGGACGGGAGATTTTCTCGTTTGTACGCACCGGAGACTATTTCGCCATCAGACGTGATCACACGTGGTGGAGTTAGTTTTTCATAGAGTTGAAATTGTTCTTTTCGTTTGTCGATGATCTGGTTATCGAGTTTATTTGTGCGAACGACTTCGCGAAGTTCTTCAAAGGTGAGATAGTATATATCTTCTTTTTCTCGTATTACACCCAGTTGTACAAGCTTTTCCGCTTCTTTCAGCAAAGCCTGCTTGTAAACAAAGTAGCGATTAATCATGCCATATTTGGGATATTCTCTAAACCCGCTGAAATTCCGGATCAGGTCGATCATTCGTTTCGTTTCTTTTGCTTTTTGTTCACCATCCGGCAATTGCTTCAATCGGTCTAATAATTCTTGTTCTTTTTTTAAAGCAACGCGCCGCCCTTGCTCAAATTTCCGACGGCTGGCATTAGGCTCAACGTTTTCGATGTTGTTTAAAATCAAGGGGATAAGTGCGGCTGGCTTTTCGCTCCAGCGCGTTTTCGTAATATCGATTTCTCCCGCACATCGCATTCCGTATTTGTTGAGATAATCATCGATCGCTTCTTTGGCTTCCTGTCCGCCATTCAACCTGGCAAGTTCATCCAAAAAGTCGTCATCTTTTGCATGCTGTAAATACTCAATTACTTCCGGATAAGGACGAATCACATCCGCGACGTCCAATAGCGCAAGACCCATTTCCGAAGTAATATTGTTTGGCACAGATTGAGAAAGCACATCTGCTGCATTATTTTCACCTAACCACTTGTTCATTTTTTCATTGATCCATGTTGAAGCATTCATAGCAGCCATAATCACACCTATGCTTTGTGGATTAAATAAAATCTTCTTTAATTGTTGGATATCTTCAAGAATAAACTCAAATAAATCCGGTCCTGATTTCGTTTGGATGTTTTGTTTTAACTCTTCTATCGAAATTTGGCTGCGCTTAATCAAATCAGAAACAATTGTCGGATCGTTTTCAATTTGCCCTTGATCTTTTGCAAACCGCATAACATTAGTTCTTTTACCGGGACTCCGTTCATTTTTGTCATTGGACAACGGTTTTATAAAATCTCCTCGCTCAATTATGGTCATAAGTGCATCTTTTATAAGCGGTTCTGACCCGCCTATCGTATTTAATAAAGCTTCTCTGCTGTCAGGTGAAGCGAGATGATGTGTAACATCGACAAACAACCTTCCGCCAGCTTTATGCATAGGTGCAGAAGTCGTTAACAGAAAAAAAGACAACCCCAGCGGTTTCATTGGATCGGTCATCATTTGCTGGTGACCGACAGACACATAAACGCGATTTTCCCGGGTCTCCTCTTCTGGAATCAGGAAAAGAGTAGTGATCGGCCGACTCTGGACAATATAAAATGTATTGTGGACCAAACACCATTCGATATCTTGTGGCTGGCCGAAAAATGCTTCGATCTGTCTTCCAATGCGTGCCAGTTGCAAAATTTGTTGGTCAGTAAGCGTTTGGGCATTTTGCTGATCGGGATCAACCTGCCGTGTTTCGGTTCCGCCTTGTTTTCGTCCATAGACGGCCAATTTTTTGGTGGCTATCCTCTTTTCGACGATTTTCTCTTCTTGCACCTTATAGCCATCGGCAGATACCAGGCCGGAGACGAGGGCCTCTCCTAGACCAAAACTGGCATCGATCGATAGCAACTTTCGATTGGAAGTGATCGGGTCAGCCGTAAATAAAATCCCTGAAGCGCTCGGGAACACCATCCGTTGAACAATAACGGATAAATGCACCTGTCTGTGATCAAATCCATTTTGCATACGGTAAATCACGGCTCGATCCGTAAAGAGCGAAGCCCAACATTTGCTGATGTGCCGCAAAATCGCTTCTTTTCCGATGATATTTAAATAGGTGTCTTGCTGACCGGCAAAAGAGGCATGTGGCAAATCTTCAGCTGTCGCGCTTGAACGCACGGCATAAGCATGTTCCTCGCCCAACTGGGTGAGATAGCGGCTAACCGCGCCCGATACATCGGAAGGAATTTCTGCTTTCATAATGATTTTCCGAATCTTCCCGCTGATTTCGCCAATTTGATCTCGATCCTCCGCTTTTAGCGGTTTCAGTTGATCTAGTAATTGATGAAACTCTTCATTCTTCCCAATGGCTTTTTTATACGCTTCAGTGGTAACACAAAATCCTTCTGGCACTTGTATTCCATGAATCTTCGAAAGTTCCCCTAAGTTCATCCCTTTGCCGCCGACAAGCATTTGCCTCGTTTTTATCAATCTCCTGAAACTCCAGTACATATGGTTTCATTACTTTCCCTCCCATTTATCGCTTAAGTACCAGGACAAAAATCGTTCATCTGATCCACCCATTACGCTGCCTACTCATTTCTTCTTCTGGCGAAGTTTCATGCCCACACCCCTTTAAAAAAAATAAAAGTTAGGATTGACTGTTATGGACTTTATGTTGTATAATTAACCTAAAATAGGGGTAATTTATACAAAAATACATTAACAGTGCATATCTATTTAAATTTACCACAATATCTTGTTTTTATCAATCTAATTACACGCCCATCATTGTTGCAAATTCAAAAAACATTTTAGGAGTCAAATGACCCACAACCGATAAATTCGGATCCAAAACGTAAGGAAATCCCAATAGCAAAAAGGGCTGCCTGAAACTCCCTTAAAATAGTAAAGAGGCTGATGAAAATCGAAACGCTTTTCACCAGCTTCTTTTTTTGCCAAAGTGGACAGGCGGATGCCCGCCACTTTCAATAGGCTGAATGCGGGTACCACCATCCCGAACTCGGCCCGAACATCATTTTGTTTATACAAGAGGAGCAGGCATTATTTGGCGGCTCCTTAATCGGATCTATTGGAAACTTTTACACACTCCAGTTTTTCTCAATAAATTGAACGGCAGGCTGTAAATTGGTTTGGTTTGCAATTTCAATGACAGCGGGAACTACGGCGGGGTCTGTTTTGGAAAAGTTAGGGATCTTTGGATCTAACCGAAAAAAACGTTTTCCAAGAAGATTAGAACTGACCATGGATTCATAGTACCCATTTCCGCCAGCGATAATCTGAAGAAATGGAAGTAACGGTTCATTGGGCGATCGGTCCAAAATGACTCCCCAATTTGGAGGAAGGTCTTTTAGATTTTCGGGGCGAATGTCATTTGCACTCACCATCCCCCACCCTCTTGTATCTCTTCTTAACTGCGTCGGAGCTTCACCTGTTCCAATGGATAATACTGCAATTTGATTCAATGGCACTTTGGCTTTACCTACTGCAAACGCGATACTGGCTGTACTGGGATTAGTTGCTACGACATACCCATCCACGTAGTTTTGATAGGCTCGTTGCGTCGCGGGAGCACCGCTGCTCCGCAGGATGACATCACTCGCCTTCTCATTTAAATAGGGAGATCCGGGAAAGTTGTGGAATAACACAGGAGTCCAGCGATTCAGCTCCGGTGAATACAATTGAAATGAAGGGACTACGATTCGTTTTTTTAAGTTTTTGAGACGAAGATCTGATGGAAAAAATGCACGTATCGCTTTAATGAACCCTGTATAGGGCAATTGCTGATTAAAAACAGGCCCACCCGGCCGGGAAACGCTGAATGCCGGCAGGATTCTTTTCTTAAAATACTGGAATGTCTCCTTCGGTGATCTTCCACTTGCTAATGCAAGGGCAGTGAATGAACCGATTGAATTCCCCGAAAACACATGGGTACGGCTAATTAATTTTGGATATTGCTGAACGAGCCTGTTCAAAAGCTGTAAACTTAAAGCCCCCAGGGTGCCGCCTCCATCAAAGGCAATGATCCGATATTTTGTCAAAGGCGCTTCTCCTTTCTCATCAGATTTCAAGTATCCATTCAGTATATGTTGATCTCGTTTGGACAATGAAATGTTCGACCGACAAAAAAAGGAATTTTGCTACCATCATCTAACCTGGCGAATAGCTTTCCTTCTTTTCATTCTTCTTCTATTCAGAGCGATACGATTGACTCAGGTACCTTTATTTTTTAAAATTACTTATCGGAAAATTCGGACAATGCTTCACGTGAAAATGGTTCTATAAACGCTTGATGCAGCTCCTTTGCCTTCTCTATCATGGAATCATTATAAGCAAGAACGTGTACTATTTTTATAATTTTTTACCGGATACGCTCAATCAAAGACTCACCGTCATTGTACGGCGAGTTGACCAGCGCGCTTACCTCAAATGCCTCCATTTGTTCAGAATCATAAGGCAACAACAGACTTTTAAGGACATCCGAATCCTCAATGCTTCGATCAAGCCAGATGGCTTCCTTTTCTTTCGGCAAAATGACGGGCATGCGATCATGAATGTCTTTCATTAAATGATTGGGCGCCGTCGTGATAATTGTGCATGAAGTGATCACCTTATCTTCTTGCTGCCATCTATCCCATAGTCCAGCGAACGCAAATGGTTCACCGCTCTTCAATTTGATCCTCATTGGAATCTTCTTGTCGCCGCTCTTCTTCCATTCATAAAACGAGTCTCCGATCACCAGACACCGCCGTCTCTTCAATAGACGTTTAAACGCCGGCTTCTCATCGACCGTTTCGCCCCTTGCATTCATCATTTTATAGCCAATTTTCGGATCATTTGCCCAGGATGGAACGAGCCCCCATCGCAAATATCCGGCTTTATTCCGCTCCCTGTCACAAACAACCGCTAGAATTTCCTGGCCAGGCGCAATGTTGTATCTTGGCGTTAACTCGAACATATTCATTATCGAAAAACGCTCCGCAATTTCTTTCGGGTTTGAAAAAAGAGTAAACCGTCCGCACATAGAATCACCTTTTTCAAAGAGATCGTTTTATGATTTCGAATCCCCCAGGTCTTCCCCTTTGATAAAGTCGACAAAAGCTCTTACGATATTGAGCTCCATCGATTCCTTATGATAAAACATCCACGTCCGTCTTAATATTGGCTCTCCTTCTTTATTGGTGATGTCAATCGTATGGATATCCTTAACATCATCCAGAATCATGCTTGGGATAATGGAATAGCCTAATCCATTGACGATCATATCTTTGCACGTCTCCGCTTTATCCACTTCGATACTTGTATAAGGCGGTTGCTGAAAGTTCTCGGCCCACCAGTTGTCAATCACCGCTTTGAGCAACAAATCGGTATGGTAATCAATTCTAGGCTTGCCCGGCAAATCGTTCATATCGATCTTTTCTTTTGAAGCGATGCATATCGTTTCTTCAAGCAGGAGCTGTTTTTCATCTGGCCAATTATAGTCTCCGCGAATAAAAGCAACGTGGACTTCCCTGTTATACAGCAAATTGATCATATCTTTGCCCCACCCTGTCGTCACTTTGAATTCAACATCAGGGTATTGATCTTTAAACCGTTTTAATACAATCGGGAGCTTGTGGTGGGTGAAGGTATTCGAAACCGCAAGTCTTAGTGTTCCCATCACGTTTTGGCCCATATTCAGCAACGTTTCTTTCGCTGTTTCGATTTTTTGTAAAATTTCCTCCGCCACTTTTGCCAGGTATTCTCCCTGGGGCGTAAACTGCACCCCTCTTCTTCCCCTGATGACGATTTGAACGCCAAATTCTTTCTCGATTTGCTGCAGGCGATTCGTCAATGTCGGCTGTGAAATATATAAGCTTTCCGCCGTTTTCGTAATGTTCTTCTTATGGTATAGCACTTGTAAAATAATCCAGTCACGATGATCCATGCCGTCTCCTCTTTTAGACATCAAGTTTTTTGATGGTAAAATGAAAATAATTCGTATTTCACCTATCTCTATAAGTATATTATAGTTTTCTTAGATGGATTGGAACATTTCCCTGCTCAAACAACATCGAGGAAGAAGGGTTTTTCAATGAGGGAAGGTACTATTTTTTCGCGTAATATAAAATTCATTGTTATAAGCGGCATTGGAGGTTTTCTCCTTTCATTGACAGGCATGTCGATCGGGTGGATGATTGGAACTTTGCTCGTGGCAGCCTTTTTTTCGTTTCGGCGCCCTCCATGGCTAACGCTCCCGGGCAAGCAAAAGGGGCTGAACCCCTACTTTCTTCGGATCGGGCAATGCATTTTAGGCATTGAACTTGGCCAAAAAATCAATCTGTCTATTGTCCATATTTTTAAAGAAGATTGGTTGATCATTATTGTTATCCTGCTTTTGTCGATTCTTTTTTCCGTGCTTTCCGGCTTTGTTCTCTGGAAATTTAGCCGGACGGATATGCTGACAAGCTTTTTTGGAACGGCCCCTGGCGGATTGTCGGCGATGCCTGGAATCGCGGAAGAGGTAGGCGCAAATACCGCTGTTGTCAGCATCATTCAGACGATGCGTGTTTTTCTCGTTGTCTTGACGATCCCTTTGATTGCATCAACGTTGATCGCAAGTCCTGCTGGCCACACGTCTAGCGCTGCCACTGGAATCCCGGCATTTGAACTGAGCCACATTCTCTGGACGATCGTTCTCGCTTTCGTCGCATGCGGCGGGGCCTTTATTGGAAAGCGGCTGAAATTTCCCGCTCCGTGGCTAGTCGGGGGCATGGCAAGTGTGGCGATTGTCCAATCCGTCAGTTCCTCCATTGTCGGTCATGACATCGTCTCGTGGTGGCCGCATAGCGTGATCGTAGTCGCTCAAATTTTGATGGGATCGAGCATTGGCTCCCGTTTTCATAAAAATATGCTTGCAGGGTTAAGAAAAACATTGGTTGTCGCATTATTGGGCACGCTTGGCCTCATTGCCGCCATGTTAGGCTGCGCGTTCATTGTTTCAAAGCTGACCGGTATTACTTTTGTCACCGCGGCATTGGCATTTGCGCCCGGCGGCGTTGCAGAAATGGCGACAATGTCCGTCGTGCTTCACGCCGATTCAACATTGGTCGTGGCGGTGCAAGTGATCCGCATCATCTCGGTTTGCATTATTTTGCCTCCGCTTTTCACTCTGATTCACCATTACGGTACACGAAAAGGCATGGGGTCTCATGCGTAATTCATAAAAAAATGGATAGAGACGACATGGGGACAGCCCTGAATTGGTTGGTTCGTGGGAAAATTTTCAACATTAAAGCCACCCGTCATTAATGGGTGGCCTTTTTCTAGAAACCAACGTTACTGATTTTGTTGATTTCTAAGCTGCTGTTCTCCCATGGAGACAAGGCGTTTAGTCATCGCGCCCCCGACAGCACCGTTTGCTCGCGCGGTTGTATTTGCACCAGGCTGAACTCCAATCTCATTGGCTATTTCTTGCTTCATCTGGTTCATAGAATTTTCTGCTCCAGGTACCAAAAGTTTGTTGTTTCTTGCCAAGATACATCACTCCCCACGAGTATTGAGCAATCACTTGCTCTTTTTTAAGGTAACCGAATCGATGAGAAGCCATACATTTTTCCCCAATCAAGGCATGCTGCTGACAAAGGAAAGAATTAACTTATTTATTTAGATATCGATCAATCGTTTTTTATCTTCAACTCAATAAATTTTTCTTGCTTTATTTATATTTTCCAACGAATATCCAATTGATTGACTGATCTATTTTTCTCTGATAATATAAAATCGTTTTTAAATGTTCCAATCATCCGATGTTTGGAGGTTTACTTGTCTATGGGATTAAAAAAAGCGATGCGTTCATCATTGGTTGATCAAGTGGTCAAGCAATTGGCCTCATTAATCGAATCCGGCCAATGGCCGCTCAATGAAAAAATTCCGCCTGAGCCTGAACTCGTCGAACAGTTGGGCGTCAGCCGAAACACGATCAGGGAAGCCGTCCGCGCTTTAATCCACACAGGCATGCTTGAAGCACGTCAAGGGGACGGTACATACGTCCGGTCCCAAACCGATTTTGGGGCTGCCATGGAGCGCCGGCTGCAAAAGTCCGATTTGCTGGAAATAATGGAAGTTCGCTCTTGCTTAGAACGCGAAGCGGCGAGATTGGCTTCCTTAAGGCGAACATCAGAAGACATAGAGCTTTTGCGCGACCGTTTGGCGAAGAGAGATGATGCTTTAAAGAAAAGCGACAATCTTCAAGAGCATGTCAAAGCGGATATAGAATTCCACCACACTGTCGTTAGAGCAAGCCATAATAGCGTGCTTATTGACCTTTACCAGCATATGTCAAATACGATCCAGACATCGATTATCAGCACGATGAACGGGGATGCCGATTTGGCAGAAAAAAATACGAATGCTCACCATCAGCTTGTCGAAGCCATTATTAACGAGGACCCGGAGGCTGCAGAAGAAGCGGTTCGCGCCAACATCGAGATAGCATCGCAGATTGCGTTATTACAAGAAAATAGAAAGGAGGATGAACATGAACGTAAATAATAATCTCGCAAAAGAAACGACACGCGGGAACGATGTTTGGCTCATTATCGGAATTATTCTTCTTGCCACGAATTTCCGGCCTTCATTGACTTCCGTCGGCCCCCTGGTAAACAACATTCGCAATGATTTGCATTTATCAAATAGTGTCGCTGGCTTAATTACGACAGTGCCGCTCATTGCTTTTGCCATCATGTCACCGCTTGCACCGAAGTTAGGCCGAAAGTTTGGCAGCGAACTCGTATTATTTTTAGCGCTGATTTTCCTGATTATCGGATTGCTTATTCGTTCATCAGGATCGAGCGGCCTATTGTTTGCCGGAACCGCCATCATTGGCCTTGCCATTGCCGTTTGTAACGTCTTATTGCCCGCACTCATTCAACAGAAATTTTCTAAAAAAGTTGGATTGATGACGGGATTATATACGTCTGCACTTGGAACATTTGCCGCGCTGGCATCGGGAATCAGCGTCCCTCTTTCTCACGGTTTAGGATCCGGCTGGAGAGGCTCGCTTGTTTTCTGGGCGGTCTTAGCTGCGGCTGCGGCAATCATATGGATCCCGCAGCTTCGGAATCGTGAGAAACCGAAGAACATAAATATGACGGAGGCTAAAGAAGTATGGCGCTCGCCGCTCGCCTGGCAAGTTACTTTGTTTATGGGACTGCAATCATTAGGTTTTTATGTGACGGTCACCTGGCTGCCGGCTATTCTTCATGACAGGGGGCTGAGCGTTTCAACCGCAGGATGGACCCTTAGTTTATTGCAATTTATCAGCCTTCCGGTAAGCTTTCTCGTTCCTGTTATCGCTGCCCGTCTGTCCCATCAAAAATGGCTCGCTGCGATAACAAGCTTTTGTTATATTGCCGGGTTTGGAGGATTAATGATTGGATCCAAGCCACTTGTAATCATGTGTGTCATCTTTCTTGGCCTCGGCCAAGGAGCGGCACTCAGCCTGGCGCTTTTACTATTTGGCTTGCGGACAAAAAACGCCCATCAAGCGGCAGAACTTTCTGGCATGGCACAATCGATCGGTTATCTTCTTGCAGCTGTAGGGCCGATTTTGTTTGGCTATCTCCGGGACGTAACACATACGTGGATCACGCCTCTATTATTTATCGTCATCACAAGTGTGCTTATGCTCATCTCCGGAATTGGCGCTGGCCGAAACAAAGTTGTGGGGGACAGTCCAGAGTCTGGGGAGTACTTGAAAGCATATAAATAAAAAGAAGAGTCTTTCTAAAGAATTGTAGTATTAGAATGACCGAAATACAGGAAGCCCCGGCAATTAATTCAACAGTTTTAGACAGAATTTCCTCTTCTAAGTGAATTTTCTATAGCGCCTTCATGAAGATGCCTTCCGACCTTTTTATCGGAGGGCATCTCCATTTAAAGAAATGGTCTGTTACCGACGTTCTATGGGACACTTTTTTGTCTCCGTGCTGCAATTTGGGCTTTTAGACTCACCCTATTGGACACTTTTTCGCCTCGGGGCCCCGTTTTTGGCTTTTAGACGCGCCCTATTGGACACTTTTTCTACTCGGACCTCCATTTTTGGCTTTTAGACTCACCCTATTGGACACTTTTTCTACTCGGACCTCCATTTTTGGCTTTTAGACTCACCCTATTGGACACTTTTTCTACTCGGACCTCCATTTTTGGCTTTTAGA
>NZ_JBBHZM010000065.1:0-10466 GCF_049843615.1 Fictibacillus sp. Mic-4
AAAGTAATTAACGGGATTTTATTATCCCTGACTTACCTGGCTTTTGTTTAGTTTTCAAAGAACATTTAAAGATGTTTTTTGTCCCGTCGCTCGTTTTGGCGACTTTTATATCTTAACACTTTGTTTCCTTAGTGTCAACATCTTTTTTTGACGTTTTTTCGAAAGCTGCTTGTCTTGCAGCGACAATTAATAATATAACACGTTTAAATATTATCGTCAACAACTTTTTTAATAAAAAATAAAACGGAGAAATCATAGGCGATCTTCCGTTTTACCCCATTATGAAATATTGGATAGCGGCAAGGGAGACAAGCCCTGGTATGCCTAAAAAACCTGATATTGAAACGGTTCCGATGTTTATAGGAATATGGATATCATACGAAGTTCCTATTGCATTTAAGAAAAAAAGAAGCAAAGCTCCAATACATAAACGAATAATTCCCTGCCCGATCCACCGCAATGGCTTTAGCGGAGCGCCAACTAAAAGCAGCAATAAAATTAAGCTCCCAAGAATGGATACCACCATTAATGGTTCCATCGCTCTTCACCCTCCCATAACTCGTCTTTTCAATTTAATGTATGGGAGATGTCCAAAAAAAAGAACAAAATCACATGTAAGGCGATTTTGCTCTAAGGATTATTTTAATGATTTCATCGACACATTTCTTTTTTTTGCCTCTTTCAATAAAAAAAAGTACTTTGCCTCTGTTAACGCTAACTCATAAAGGACTTGTTCAGAAGGTTCAACACTTTTTCCAACAATCGCTTTTTTTCGTGCCAATGCTTCTTTTACTTCATAAAACGTGTGAAGAAGTTGTTCGTCTCCCGTTTTTCTTAATTGCCCCTTTTTAGAGAAAAACATGGTATGGTGTTCCCCTTTATTGTTAAAGTTCAAGTATTAAAAAGGACACTTTTTAAAAGCATCTTAAAGTTCACGTCTTCCTTCAAGTGCTTTCGATAAAGTTACCTCATCTGCATATTCTAAATCACCGCCGACTGGGAGGCCATGGGCAATTCTTGTGATTTTTATTCCTGTAGGTTTTAAAAGACGGGCGATATACATAGCGGTCGCTTCACCTTCAATATTAGGGTCTGTTGCCATAATGATTTCTTGGATAGTATCATCCTGAAGCCGCTTAAGAAGCTCTGCTATTTTTATATCCTCCGGCCCAATTCCATCAACCGGCGAAATCGCTCCGTGAAGAACATGATATAGCCCGCGGTATTCCTTCATTTTTTCCATCGCGATAACATCTTTAGAGTCATGGACAACGCAAATGGTCGTGCGGTCACGGCTTGAATCGTCACAAATCATGCATGGATCACGGTCCGTAATATGAAAACAATTCGAACAATAGATCAGCTTTCTTTTAGCATTAACGAGCGAGCGGCCGAAATCCAATACATCGTCTTCTTTCATTTCTAATACGAAAAATGCCAGTCGAACCGCTGTTTTCGGTCCGATACCTGGCAATTTCATAAAGCCGTCGATCAATTTCGAAATAGGTTCTGGATAGTGCATCTATGGCCTCCTAGAACAGTCCTGGAATGTTTAATCCTTTAGTGAATTTCCCCATATCTTGATTCACAAGCTCATCCACTTTCTTTAATGCATCATTTGTAGCCGCTAAAACAAGGTCTTGAAGCATTTCAATATCATCCGGATCAACCACTTCTTCTTTAATGACGACTTCCAGTATTTCTTTATGGCCATTCGCAATGACGGTCACCATTCCGCCTCCTGCTGTACCTTCTACTTTCTTTTCCTTTAATTCCTCTTGAGCTTTCGCCATTTCTCTCTGCATTTTTTGCATTTGTTTCATCATATTGTTCATATTTCCGCCACGCATCATAATCAGATTCCTCCTAAATGTTTTAGTCTTTTATTTCAATTAAATCATTGCCGAATAGCTTTTGAGCTTCAGCGATTAAAGGATCCACCGCCTCTTCCTTTTCTTCGGCATTCCCAAGCTCGTGTTCTTTAATGAATTCTTGTTTAATTCTTTCCCAATCAGGCTGAAGGACGGTTGCCATTGATAGAGACTTTCCTATTGTACTATAAACAGTTGATTCCACACAGCTGCGAATATTTTCAGATTGGGCCATTTGGCTGTGGATTTGGTGTTGAAAAGAAAGCAAAAAGAATCGATCCGAACAGGCAACAGGTTCTGCACCTGATAATAGAGCATACACACTTACTTTTTCCGCCTTAATTCTTTCCATAATCGTACCCCAGCTATTTTTTAAAATAATGAGGTTTTGCTTTTTGGCCTCGTTCAACATTTCTTTTATTCTTCCTACGGATGCAGCGTTTGTCGATAACTTCGGTTTGACGCTTTTTCTCTCCTGAACGGTTGAAGCGCTTTTTTCTTCAGACGCTGAAGAAATACCACGTTCCTTCAATTGATGAAGCTCATGCTCTAATTGATCAATTCTCTTTCTTAGCTGTTCAGTTTCCACCGAAGAGACAGGTTTTTGTTCCTCGTGGCAAATTTTAACAAAAGAAAGCTCAAGAAATATTTTCGGATGATTCGTCCATTTCATTTCCTGTTGTGCTTGATTCAATAGCTCAATCACTTTATAGATCCAGTTTGAATCCGTATGGTCAGCTAGTTCTTTAAATTCTTGATCCACTTTGACCCGGTCGAGAATTTTTTCAAGGTTCGGAGCTGTTTTATAAAGCAGCATATCACGGTAATAATAAATTAAATCTTCAATAAAGCGAACCGGATCTTTGCCTTCTGCCATGATTTTTTCAACGATTTGAAGGGCTTCCGCTACATTTTTGTCCTCAAATGCTTTAACAACTCTTGCTAAATACGCCTGTGTTACAGTCCCGGTAACAGCTAAGACATCTTCGACCTTGACGATGTCTTCACTGTAAGATATGGCCTGATCCAATAGACTTAAGGCATCACGCATTCCGCCTTCTGCAGCTCTCGCCAACAGCTCCAACGCTTCATCATCGGTTTTAGTACCGCTTGCCTCAAGAATTGTTTTCATCCGTTCAATCATTTTCCCGCTTGAAATTCGTTTAAAATCGAATCGCTGGCAGCGTGAAATAATCGTTAACGGAATTTTATGCGGCTCGGTCGTTGCCAGTATAAAAATAACATGGGCAGGGGGTTCCTCCAATGTTTTTAACAAAGCGTTGAACGCTCCTGTCGAGAGCATGTGGACCTCGTCGATGATATACACTTTATAACGGACGGAAGATGGAGCAAATTTGACTTTGTCACGAATATCACGAATATCGTCGACTCCGGTATTGGATGCGGCATCAATTTCAAGAACATCGGAAATCGTCCCATTTGTGATCCCAATGCAACTATCGCATTCATTGCACGGTTCAGCTACCGGCGCTTTTTCACAGTTAACCGCTTTTGCAATAATTTTTGCCGCACTTGTTTTTCCCGTACCCCTTGGGCCTGAAAATAGATAAGCATGGGAAAGTTTTTGCTGCAAAAGCGCATTTTGGATTGTTTTCGTTATATGCTCTTGGCCGACAACATCTTGAAAGCTTTGTGGACGCCAGACACGGTAAAGCGCTTGATAACTCATTTTCCCATGCCCTCCTTCATCATCATTTCCACATTTTTCGTTTCTGTCTGTAACTCTTATTATACTGAAAAACAGCAAAAAACTCACCCCGGAGGATGAGCTTTTAAATTTAATACTTATGTAAAATGCCGCGCACCTCTCGTTGGAATAGCCAACCTACGCGTTACGCAAGCAGTTAGCTCGATCCAGGCTACCCCGCGGCACACGAAGATGACCACTTACTGCTGCTTCCTTCCGGACCTGACAGGGTTCATGGGTCTCCGTTGCGCAGGACCCGAATGTCAACACTACTTACTTGTGTCAGACCATACATTGGACTACCCGAAGAGAGGAATTCAGCCTCGCTACAGCGGATTGCGAGTACAGGGCACCGCTACCTCCCCACCTAGCGCGACAAAGTGTATAACATTGTAAGGCACATTAGGAATGTGCATTTCTAAGTATACAACCTCTACTGTAAAAAATCAATTATAAATCAGATTCCATATTCTGTATTTTTTTATGTTCTTTCTTTTTCTTTCGTAATTGTTGAAAAAAAGAGGTGAGCAATTCGCCGCATTCTCCTGCTAAAATGCCAGCGGTAACGTCACATTGATGGTTGAAACGTTCTTCTTGTAAAAGGTTCATTAACGTACCGGCACAACCACCTTTAGGATCAGCCGCACCAAAAACAACCCGATGAATGCGTGAAAGCACGATCGCACCTGAACACATCGCGCAAGGCTCTAATGTAACATATAACGTAGCACCTTCAAGCCGCCATGAATCCACTTTTTTACAGGCCCTATCAATTGCAAGAAGCTCCGCGTGGGCGACCGCCCGTTTTTCCGATTCGCGTAAATTAAAAGCAGTCGATATAACTTCATCATCTTTGACGATAATAGCTCCAATCGGAACTTCACCGATCTCTCTGGCCTTGATCGCCTCATTAATCGCAAGTCTCATATACATTTGATCGATTTCTTCCTGAGATTTATCCATCATTCATCCTTCTCTAATCGTAATGCGTAGCGCCTCGCTTATTCTTTAGTAAATATTAAAAAAACCTGCTGTAAAAGCAGGTTGTATGTACATTATGGAGGAGGTAGAGGGATTCGAACCCCCGCGGGCTTTTACACCCCTGTCGGTTTTCAAGACCGATCCCTTCAGCCGGACTTGGGTATACCTCCGTATTTAAAATGTTAAGCAGGATGACTAAATGTTGTATTCCTTGCTGACAAAAAATATAATAGCATATGTTTATTTTAATCGTCAACCCTTTTTTTAAAATAGGAGAAATAAATTTCGATTTATTTCCCCTTATGATTTTAACGAGTAATGACTTCTTTATTCCCCATGTAAGGGCGAAGAACTTCCGGAATGAGAACAGACCCATCTTGTTGTTGATAGTTTTCTAAAATAGCGGCAACCGTACGTCCAATCGCAAGCCCAGAGCCATTTAATGTATGAACGTATTCTGGCTTCCCTTTCGGTTCACGACGGAAGCGGATTTGCGCTCTTCTCGCCTGGAACGCTTCAAAATTAGAGCAAGAAGAAATCTCACGGTACGTCCCATAGCTTGGGAGCCATACTTCAATATCGTATTTCTTAGCCGCCGTAAACCCGAGGTCAGCGGTGCACATGCTCATTACACGGTATGGAAGATTTAAAAGTTGAAGTACTTTTTCCGCATGTCCCGTTAATTCTTCTAATGTTTGATAAGAGTCTTCAGGCTTCACGAAATGCACAAGCTCTACTTTATTAAATTGATGTTGGCGAATAAGCCCTCTCGTATCGCGTCCAGCAGATCCCGCTTCGGAACGGAAACAGGCACTAAACGCTGCATACCGAATGGGCAGTTCATCTGCGCTTAAAATTTCTTCACGGTGCATATTCGTAACCGGAACTTCTGCTGTTGGAATCAAGAAATAATCCTCTTCCCGGATTTTAAACGCATCTTCTTCAAATTTAGGAAGTTGTCCCGTCCCTGTCATGCTTGTGCGGTTGACAAGATAAGGAGGCAGGATTTCCGTATAACCGTGCTCGTCTTCATGTAAATCCATCATGAAGTTAATCAAAGCCCGCTCAAGCCTGGCGCCTAATCCTTTATAGAAAGCAAAACGGCTTCCCGTTACTTTTGCAGCCCTTTCAAAGTCAACGATTTGGAGATCAGTGGCAATATCCCAATGAGCTTTTGGTTCAAATTCAAACTGACGAATCTCCCCCCAATGCCTTACCGGTACGTTATCATCCTCTGTTTCGCCAACTGGAACACTTTCGTGCGGAAGGTTTGGCAAGGTAAGCATTAACTGATGAAAGTCTTCTTCTACAGAACGCAATTCTTCATCAATCGTTTTTATGCGATCACTTACTTCGCGCATTTCCTTAATAAGCTCATCTGCATCTTTTTTCTCACGTTTATATTCTGCCACTAATTTAGAAACTTCATTTCGCTTTGACTTTAACGTTTCTGTTTCACCGATCAATTCACGACGCTTTTGGTCTAATTCTTCAAAACGGTCAAGTCCGGATAAATCTTCCCCGCGTTTCGCTAATTTTTCCTTTACTTCCTGAAAATTTGCTCTAACAAATTTCAAATCAAGCATGGAATCTAACCTCCTATTTCATTTTTAGATCAATAAAAAAATCCATCCCTCATAAAAGGGACGGATTGATCCGCGTTGCCACCCTAGTTGCAAGGATAAAACTATCACTTGCCACCTTAAACGAATAACGGTCGTTTACCGAAAATGCTTACTATTTCATGTTCAGCATTTTACTCCAGGATGGATTCACAAAACTTCTTGATCGGTTTTCACCAGCCACCGACTCTCTTTACGAAGAATATTTTGTTACTATTTCCTGTCAACGATTTTTACTATCAATTTTATATATTAATTTACAATATTTCTCTTATTTATGCAACCATTCTTTAAAAAATTCCTTTAATCCAACCTACAAGGCTAGACCAAATGCTGCTAAAGAAATGGCCGATAGCGCGCATCATGAGAACAAACCAGTTGGCCTTGTCATCAGACGATGTTGTTACGACTTGAACTTTTCCTTTATCTGAACCGTTTGTTAAATAGCCGTAATCTTTTCCTTCCCCGTTGTAATTTACATTTACGTAACCAACAGCTTGTCCTTTTTTAACCGGTGCATCCAATTCTTTTTTATCAAGAACAAGTTCAGGCTTATATTGTTTCTTTTCGCCATTTTTCACAAGCATTGAAAGTGGTTCTTTTGTAGAAATAGCGACCTCTTTTTCTTTCCCTTTATTGACAGCAATCGTTTTATGTCCTTTAAAGGTGTACCCTTTAGGAAGGAGTTCCTCTTTTGTGAAATTTCCGAAGCCGTAATCAAACAATTTTCTCGTTTCATCAAATCGGGCCTTATAACTTTTTGTATTCATTACGACGGAAATTAAACGTATGCCGTTCCGTTTCGCTGTACCAGTAAAACAATAACCAGCTTCTGGTGTATTCCCGGTTTTTAACCCATCAACGCCATCATATTTATAAACAAGTGTCGGAAGCATCCAGTTCCAGTTCGACATTTGAATTTCATCATCAGTGCCTTCACGGAATTTCTTTTTCGGAATGCTCGCAATCTTTAAGCTTTCAGGGTAATCATTAATTAAGTGAAAAGCTAGAATCGCAATCGATCGCGCAGATACTTTATTTTCATCTGTCTTGCTTCCGGTTGAATAATGTCCTTTTAAATCTTTATTATTTAAACCTGTTGAGTTAACAAAACGGGTATTTTTCATCCCGAGCTCTTTCGCCTTTTCATTCATCCGTTTGACAAATTCGGACTCTGAACCGGAAACAAGCTCAGCTAATGCAATAGTCGCTCCATTTGCAGAGTAAATGGCCATCGCTTCGTATAATTCACGAACCGTATATTTATCGTCCGAACGCAATGGAACATTGGACAAACTGCGGTCTTGAGAAACTTGATATGCATAATCACTTACACCGGTTTTTTGGTCCCAGCTGATCTTACCTTTTTTAATCGCTTCCATGACTAGATATTCGGTCATCATTTTTGACATGCTGGCAGGTGGAAGCATTTGATCAGCATTCTTTTCATATAAAATTTTTCCGGTTTCCCCATCAACTAATATAGCTGACCCGGCATTAATATTTAAACCTTCAGCAGCACTTGCTTTTAGTGATTGACTAAAAAAGGTTGCAGCTATAAGCGAAAAAACAAATAAAAAAACGATGGAACTTTTTAACTTCTTGCCTGTCACATCTACACCTCCATACCTATTTACACAACCGTTATTGTAACATAAAAATCGACAGAGGATAGACCTCTGTCGACAATTTTTTTATGAACATTTTATTAAATAGAGTAATTTGGTGCTTCTTTTGTAATTTGGACTTGATGCGGGTGGCTTTCCCTTAATCCAGCTCCCGTAATCTTAACAAATTTAGCGTTATTTTGAAGATCTTCTATTGTTGGTGTGCCACAATAGCCCATTCCAGAACGAAGGCCACCGATTAATTGATAAATGGTATCTGCCAGCGGCCCTTTATAAGGTACGCGTCCTTCGATACCTTCTGGAACCAGTTTTTGATTGTTTTCTTGAAAATAACGGTCGCTGCTTCCTCTTTCCATTGCACCAATCGAGCCCATTCCCCGATACACTTTAAACTGGCGACCTTGATAAATTTCCCGTTCACCAGGGCTTTCACTTACCCCGGCAAGTAAGCTTCCAAGCATAACAGCATGTCCACCCGAAGCAAGTGCTTTTACGATGTCACCGGAATACTTAATTCCACCGTCAGCAATAATTGGAATGCCGTGTTTTCTCGCTTCCGTAGCACAATCATAAATCGCCGTTACTTGTGGGACACCGACTCCTGCAATTACACGGGTTGTACAAATGGATCCTGGTCCGATCCCTACTTTAACAACACTTACACCGGCTTCAATTAAATCACGAGTAGCTTCAGCAGTCGCCACATTACCGGCAATGATCGTTAAATCAGGGTACGCCTGGCGAACTTCTCTTACTTTATTTATTACGCCTTCAGAATGTCCGTGAGCTGTATCAATGACAATTACATCAACTTCTGCCTCTACAAGTTTTTCAACTCGCAGCATCGTATCTTTCGTTACGCCAACCGCAGCTCCAACGAGAAGACGTCCTTTTTTGTCTTTAGCCGAGTTCGGGAATTCAATGACTTTTTCAATATCTTTGATTGTTATTAATCCTTGAAGGGTGCCATCTTCATCAACAAGTGGAAGTTTTTCGATTTTGTGGCGCTGCAGGATGCGTTCTGCTTCTTTTAATGTAGTGCCAACAGCTGCCGTTACAAGATTTTCCTTCGTCATAACATCTTTGATTTTAATGGAATAATCTTCGATAAAACGCATGTCACGATTGGTAATAATCCCGACGAGCTTTTTATTTTCGTCAACAATTGGAACTCCACTAATTCGATATTTCCCCATTAAATGTTCAGCATCGAATACCTGGTGATCAGGTGTTAAATAAAATGGATCTGTAATAACACCGCTCTCAGAGCGCTTAACACGGTCTACCTGCTCAGCCTGCTGTTCAATTGACATGTTCTTATGAATGATTCCTAGTCCGCCTTGACGCGCCATTGCAATGGCCATTTCCGCTTCCGTAACTGTATCCATCCCCGCACTAATGATCGGAATGTTTAATTGGACATTTTCAGATAACTTCGTTTTTACTGAAACATCCTTTGGCAACACTGCTGATCTCGCTGGAATTAACAACACATCATCAAAAGTAAGTCCTTCTTTTACAAACTTATTCTCCCACATGATCCAGTTAGCTCCCTTCATTACTCTTTTTACGAAAAATATTATTTGTAGATTAACAACTGGATAAACTACTGTCAAGGAACGGAGGATAAGTCGAACTTTTCAAAATAAAGCAAAAAAGAAAAGGAGGGAAAGATGTTATGGACTTTTGGCCGATGTACGACAGCTTTTATTCATCAATTCGTGTCCAAAGCTATTTATGTACTTGTTATCGATCAATGAATATCGAGAAAGCAGAAAGTAAAAGCTTTGAAAATTGCTATCCTTTTATTTATTATTTAGAGCACGGAAAAAAATACTACTCCCTTTCTGCCAATGCCCCTTTGGAACTTCAACCTGTTTTATTGTTTTATGGCATGATCCAGCTATTAAAAGCATGCATCTTAACCGTTGATCCGGATTATCCGGAAAACAGCTCGGTTCTTGCCCATGGAGTAACCACAAGAAAACGAAAAAAACGGTTTTATGAATTCTCAAATGACGAAGTAAAAATTCAAAAAAGCGGCTTATTTACGCATTTCTGCGAAAAAATGTTCCATGTGAAACATATTGAAGGTGAAAAAGTAAAAATGGGGGATATCCTTCCTTTAATTCCTGAATTACATGAACTTTATTTTTTTATTCATAAACAAAATTTCATTGTAAAAGCAACTATAGAAGGCTTAGAATTCCAACTTCCGAATCGGATACTTGATGGCTTACATATGCCACTTCCGCGTTTTTTAGACTTTTTAAATTCTTTTTATCGTGAATCAGTATTTGAAAATTCTTATGAAACAAAATCAAGCATCGTTCTTACGTCTAAAAAAAGCTTAAGCCCTCTTGAAAGTTACCCATTTATATATCATTTAAATGGAAGCTTTTATTTGCCAAATCAACGCGAATTTTTCCGACCTTATAATGAAGTGATGATTCATTATTTGATCCTCTATAATTTAAGCATGATTTGCCGTTATGAAACAGAATGGTGGGGAGATTTATTTCATACGTATTCATCGAACGATTTACCGTTGATTAAACAGTTTCTAGAAGTTACGGCCCTGAAAGTCCCGTATTTGCTCGGGTTGTATTTATTAAATAAAGATACACCTTCTTAACGTTTGCGGAAAGACAAAAAG
>NZ_JBBHZM010000066.1:0-10108 GCF_049843615.1 Fictibacillus sp. Mic-4
CGCTTATTGTCCAAACGTAAGATGTTATTGTCTAAACCGGATGACTTATTGTCTAAATAAGAGCACTTATTGTCCGAGAACGAAATCATTTTAAATGATGTAACGATTCGTGACCGTTTTTCCTCATTTCACAGATCGAACGAGGTGTCCTTAAAATAACGAATGTTTATTACTGTTTTTCTAGAAGGGGCATAAGAGATAGGGGGATTCTATGCAAATCGTCACAAAGGATGAAATGTACGCGATCGACCGGTTCACGATGGAGCGGATCGGCATGGCGGAAGAGATGTTGATGGAAAATGCTGGACAGGCTGTTTCGCGTAAACTAATGGACCAGGTTTCCAAAAACGAAAAGATCGCCGTTCTTATCGGAACCGGGAATAACGGCGGGGACGGGTTTGTCATCGCCAGAGCATTAAAATCCCACGGATATGACGTGGATTCCTGGCTTATTCCTCCGAAAGAAAAAATAAGAGGTGCCGCTCAAACCGCGATGGCCATCTATGAAAATGCGGGATATTTATTACGAAATTATACCGAGGAAGGGCATGCGGTTTTTGCTGAAGAAATTGACAGCTATACGGTCATTATCGACGCTCTGTTAGGGATTGGCGTTCAAGGAAAATTACGCCCGCCTTACAAGGAAATTATTACCTTAGTGAACAAAGCGGACGCCGAAATCATTTCGGTAGACCTTCCCAGCGGAGTGCCGGCTGACGGGGGACCGGTGGACGAAGCGGTTCAGGCCGATTGGACGCTGACGCTGCAATGCCCGAAAATGGGAGCATTCACGTTTCCAGCTAGAACTTATTACGGAAAGATGGAAGTGGTCGACATTGGCATTCCGCCGCTCGCGGTCCAACATTTGGGAAGCCAGAGAGCAATTTGGGAAGAACATAACGTAATCGCAACATTACCGAAACGTACACAAAACTCCCATAAAGGTTCGTATGGAAAAGGGCTTGTCATCGGAGGCTCAAGGAATATGACAGGGGCGCCGCTAATGACGGCAAAAGCCGCTTTAAGAAGCGGAGCGGGCCTCTTGACAGTTGCCGTTCCTGAAACGGTTTATCCAATGATTGCCTCACAAATGGCGGAGGCAATGCATTGGCCATCTCCAGATGAAAATGGCCATTTTAAGGGAGAGCTTAAGGGAGATTTGACCGCCTTTACCGCTGTTGCGGCCGGACCTGGCATGGGCAGGGAAAAAGGGGCACGATCGATCATCGAAACCGTCCTTTCCTTACAAGTACCTGTTGTGATCGATGCCGATGGACTCTATCATCTTTCATCTTTAAAAGAGCGATTAAATGAACGGACAAGTCCAACAATCTTAACACCGCATTCTGGAGAAATGGCAAGGCTTATTGGCTGTTCCGCAGACGATGTTGAGAAAAACCGCTTCGGCATTGCGCGTGATTTTGCGGTGGAATATGGAGTATACGTTGTTTTGAAAGGGCCATATACGATAGTCACCACTCCAGAAGGCAGTCAGTTTGTTAACACAACCGGAAATGCCGCCCTTGCCAAAGGCGGATCGGGAGACGTACTGACCGGAATCATCCTTTCATTTATGATGCAGGGAGAAGACATCCAGTCAGCCGTAAGCAATGCTGTCTACGTTCACGGCAAAACGGCAGACGTCTTGCTTCAGGAAGGACATTCCTTGCTCGATGTTATTGCCACGGACGTCATTGAGTCTTTGCCACCCGTTCTTCACTACTTTTCAAACTCATTTCGAAACATATAGGTTGTTGATTTCTCTAATATAGAAAAAAACATCATTTTTAGTAGAGGCAATCCCGCGAATAGAGGTTTCCTCTTTTTTCTAATGCCAGTTAGGGCCCGGTATCAAAGGGGATATTCGAACATAAGATGTAGCATGGAGGAGGACAATCAATGAGAACAGCAGAGTTTGTATTCGGGCTCCTTGGCGGCGTTTTTGGCATTGCGGCTTCCGTCTTTGCTTTAATACTTGGAGAAATTGACGCTTCCATTAATGGAACGGGAACGAGCTCCATTTTTGAAATCGGCGCGGTGGCTCTTGTTTTATCACTTATAGCCATTGCCGGGGCAATCATTGTGAAATCAAGGCCAACAATCGGTGGTATCCTCATGCTTGTATCTGCAGTCGGTGGCTTGATGAGCATTGTGTTATTTTACTTATTGCCTGCCCTATTATTAGGCATTGGAGGATTAATGGCACTGATCGGAAAGAAGAATCCATATCCATTTGAACCAGGGAAGTGAATTTCCTGGTTTTTTTATGATTTATTATCAGATTATTGACAACCTTCCGAATTCATATTATGATCTAGTTAATAAATCCATTGGAAAAAGTAATGAAAAAAGAGGTAAAGCTATGCAGCGAAGAACTGGTGACCTTAAATTAATTCAAGAACTGAATCGATCGATTATCTTGAATATGATTCGTGAACATGGACCGATTTCACGAAGCGAAATTGCGAAAAAGAACAAAATCAGCCCGACAACGGTAACGGCTGCCGTAAACGAATTTATTCGCGAAGGGCTCGTTTCCGAAGTTGGTACAGGTAAGTCGAGCGGCGGGAGAAAGCCGATTTTAATTCGTTTCAATCCTGATGGCGGTTTTTTGATCAGTGTTTCGGTTACGAATTCTGCGATTAAAGTGGCCGAATTAAATTTACAAGCAGCCATCAGAAAGAAAGACCTTTTTCCCGTCCATGATGTAAAAGGAGATGAATTGATTGAATTCACGCTCCGTTCAATTGAAGAGTTTATCGGGCGCCTTTCGGATTTGACGAAATGTGTCGGTATTTCAATCACAGCTCCTGGAATTGTAGATGCTGCGAAAGGGGTCATTCGCTATAACTCAAAGCTAGATTTAATCAATGTACCAGTCAAAGCCCTTTTTGAAAGCCGATTTGGCCTAAAAACGTACCTTGACAATGATGTAAACGCGATGGTTCTAGCAGAGAAAAAGTATGGGAAAAGCATCCATTCTACTAACCTCGTTTATGTAACGATCGATGAAGGTCTTGGAACGGGGATTCTTGTAAACGGTTCCATTTTTCGGGGGCACCATGGCGGAGCAGGGGAATTGGGACATACAAGCATTAGCCCGGACGGCATTCCTTGTGAATGCGGAAATAACGGATGCCTGGAAAACTACGTTCATTGGCCTGCCATCCGCTCCAAAATCGAGCAACAAGTAAACATAGGCTATCCTTCACTTATCCGTGATTTACTTGAGCAAGAACAAACTCCTTTAACACCTCAGATGTTCAAAACCGCGATTAAACAAGGAGATCCGCTGGCAACCTCCATTATGGAAGAAGTCGCTTCTTACTTATCGATTGGCATCGCCAATGCCATTAATTTATTTAACCCGGAAACGGTCATTCTCGGCGGCGTAATTGCTGAAGATAATCCGCAACTCATCAATCAAATACAAACTGCTGTCAGCAAGCGGGCGCTACATATTTTAACAGAAGGACTGGAAATCCGAACATCGTCCTTTGCCGAGGATGCCGATTTAATCGGGGCAGCCGCCGTGCTTCTTCAAGATCTTTTTCAATTTTCGTTACATGCCTGACAGATCCAAAAAGTGGGGGAAATGCAAATCATTCAGTTGGCCATTACAAACTAAAAAGGGGAGAAAAGTAAATGATGAAAAAGTTTTCTTTCATTATTGTAGCTTTACTATTAGTTTTAACAGCGTGCAGCAATTCTGAAAATTCATCAGGATCTTCATCAGGAAACGTTACATTGAAATATTGGATATGGGATAAAAATCAGTTGCCAGCGATGCAAGATATTGCAAAGGAATTTGAAAAAAAGCATCCGAAAATCAATGTGAAAATTGAAGTGACGCCGTGGGAACAATATTGGTCTAAGCTAGAAACAGCCGCAACGGGCAACAGTTTGCCTGATGTGTTTTGGATGAACGGGCCGAACATCGTGAAATATGCATCAAATCATATGCTGCTTCCAATCAATGATCAAATTAAAAAAGATAATGTAGACTTAAGCAATTATCCAAAAGCTCTTGTTGATTTATATACGGTTGAGGGAAAACATTACGGACTTCCAAAAGATTTCGATACAATTGGCCTCTGGTATAACAAAAAATTGTTTGACGAGGCAAAAGTTCCTTATCCAGACGAAACGTGGGATTGGGCAAAATTAAAAGAAGCGGCAAAAAAATTGACTAACCCATCCAAAGGAGTCTGGGGAATTGCTGCAGCTATGGAAAATCAAAGCAATTATTACAACACCATATTCCAAAATGGAGGGACTGTCATTTCCGATGATATGAAAAAATCCGGCTATGACTCGCCTGAAACCATCGAAGGGTTAAAATTTTGGACGGATCTGATCAAAGATAAAGTTTCGCCAACTCAAGCGCAAATGACAGAAACAAAACCCAATAATTTATTCGAATCAGGGAAAGTGGCGATGATGTTTGCAGGCTCCTGGATGCAAATCGAATTTGCGCAAAATGATTACACAAAAGATAAAGTTGATGTTACGGTGCTTCCTAAAGGCAAAAAGCGCGCCGTAGTGATCCACGGCTTGACGAGCGTGATCTCTGCGAATACGCCGCATAAAAAAGAAGCCTGGGAGTTTGTGAAATATTTAGGATCAAAGGAAGCGGCATTGATTCAGGCAAAAACAGGAACTCAAATTCCGGCTTATAACGGAACGCAAAAAGACTGGGTAGAATCGAACAAGAAATTCAATCTACAGGTGTTTATTGATTCCGCTAAATATGCGACGCCTCTTCCGATTTCAAAAGATACGAGCAAGTGGTGGGATCTTGAAACCGAGTACTTCAAAAAGGCCTGGGGACAAGAAATGAGACCGGAACAAGCAGCTAAAGAAGTAGCGAAAAAAATGAACGAGTTGCTCTCAAAAGAGTAATCACATCAGCTTGGGAGGTGTGGCTGTGAATGTAATGAATACGGAGCTAAGGAAAGGAAAATCGGGGATTAAGCTAAAGGCGGCAAGCAGCTTTAAGAATAAAAGCAAGCGTTCCGATTGGTTTTGGGGCTATCTCATGATCGCCCCAACCATCCTTGGATTGGCGATTTTTTATATGTGGCCGACGATTCAAACCATCTATTTCAGTTTCACGAAATGGGGAGCATTCGGCAATCATGAATGGATCGGATTAGAGAACTATAAGCAGCTCTTCCATGATCCGAATGTATTGAAAGCGTTTGAAAATACATTAATCTATACGGTTATAACGGTACCGGTGGGCATCATTCTATCCATCTTCATTGCCGTTTTCCTTAATCAAAAAATCAAAGGGGTATCGTTTTACCGGACGCTTTATTTTCTGCCTGTTGTCACGATGCCGGCAGCCATTGCAATGGTATGGAAATGGCTGTACAACTCGGACTTTGGCCTGATCAATGAAATTCTTCGTTCAGTTGGTATGAAAGGCCCAAGTTGGATATCAGACCCTGATATCGCGTTATATTCTATCATTCTAGTAGCCGTTTGGAGCAGTGTTGGCTATAATATGGTCATTTTTTTATCCGGACTACAGGGGATTTCAAAAACGTATTATGAAGCGGCGACGATCGATGGAGCAGGTCCGTTTACGAAGTTTTTCAAGATCACTCTTCCGATGTTGACCCCGATTATCTTTTTTGTCAGCATTATGTCCTTAATCAATGCTTTTCAAGTATTTGACCTTATTTTGATGATGATTGGTTCTACAAGCAACGCGATAGAGGAAACGCAATCCGTCGTCTATCTTTTCTATCAAAATGCTTTTGTATTGAATAATAAAGGATTTGCGGCTGCTATAGCTGTCGTGCTGTTGGCTGTCATATTGGTGATTACAGCCATTCAAATGAAACTGCAAAAGAAATGGGTTCATTATGAATAAGGGAGGGGAGGACATTGAGTAGATCGATTGGTGTAAAGGGAAAGCGAATAAATTGGCTCATTCATGCCATCCTGATTATCGGGGCGCTAATTATGGTCATCCCCTTCATCTGGATGATTCTTACGTCATTAAAAACATTTGGAGAAACAACGCAGGTCCCACCGGTTATTTTTCCAAAGAAAATTCAATGGCACAATTACTCCGATGTGTTTGGAACATTGCCATTTTTAAAGTTTTATTGGAATACGATCATTACAACATTGGCTAAAACGGTCGGACAATTGTTTCTTTGCTCACTAGCAGCTTATGCTTTTGCCAGAATTCAGTTTCCGGGAAAAAATGTGCTCTTTATTTTAATGTTGACCGTATTGATGGTGCCAGGGCAAGTATTTCTACTTCCGCAATATATGATCATGGTGAAGCTTGGATGGCTTAATACATTGCAAGCGCTTATTGTGCCGGGATTATTCAGTGCGTTTGGAACCTTTTTGCTTCGGCAGTTTTTTATGTCGATGCCAAAAGAGCTTGAAGAGGCAGCAAAATTAGATGGATGCAATCATTTTCAAATTTACTGGCACATCATGCTGCCACTTGCGAAATCAGGACTGATTGCTTTGGCCATTTTTACAGCGCTTTGGTCCTGGAACGACTTAATGTGGCCATTGATTGTGAACAGCTCTCCAGATAAAATGACGCTCTCGGCAGGACTGGCTTCACTTCAAGGACAGCATTTGACGAACTATTCGTTGTTAATGGCAGGATCGGTCTTAGCCATATGGCCGATGATTCTAGTATTTATTTTCTTGCAAAAGCAGTTTATTGAAGGGATTGCGCTTACGGGATCTAAATAGATAAAAGGGTCAAGATTGTAAAATAGAGAGGAGATTTATTCTATGCAACATGTGCTTGTAATTGGCGCCGGGACGATGGGGAGTGTTCACGCATCGTCTTACGCGAAGATGGAGAATGTGGAACTCGCAGGGATCGTTGATATTCGGAAGCAGATCGGTGGGCCATTGGCCGCCAAACTGAACACCAACTATTTTACTAGTTTTGAGGAAGCAGTTACACAATTGCCCCGCATTGATGTGATTGATGTTTGTTTGCCGACCTATTTACATAAAAAATATGTGCTGAAGGCCGCAGATCTTGGCAAACACGTCATTTGCGAAAAGCCGCTCGCCCGCACGAAAGAAGATGCAAAAGAAATGATCGGCTATTGTAAGGAAAAAGGCGTGAAGCTGTTTGTCGGGCATGTCCTCCGCTTCTTCCCGGAGTATGTGAAGGCAAAGGAAATCATCGACAAAAATGAAATCGGCAAGCCGGCAATGGCCCGCACGACAAGGGGCGGCATTTTCCCGACCGCCTGGAATGACTGGTACGCCGATTATAAAAATAGCGGCGGGCTGGTACTCGATATGATCATACATGACATTGACTTTTTGCGCTGGTGCTTCGGTGATGTGAAACGTGTTTATGCAAAAAGCGTGTTGGGAAGAAGCTTCAATCGCATCGATTACGCTCTTCTTACGCTTCGTTTTGAAAACGGGATGATTGCGCATGTCGAAGGGACATGGGCCCACGAAGGGTTTTCAACGTACCTTGAAATTGCCGGGGATAACGGAATCATTGAGTTCGACAGCAAAAAAGAAAAAAGCATTTACGCGCAAATTCGGCAAAAAGAAAATGGCGGGGGCGTAGCAGTTCCGTCCAGTCCATTAAAGGAAAATCCATATTATCAAGAACTTGCCCATTTTATGGAGTGCATTGAAAACGACCGCGAACCAATCGTTACAGCGGAAGACGCCTTAAAAGCGGTGGAAATATCATTGGCCGCCCTGGAATCGATCGAAACAGGGAAAGTGGTTGAAATTAAGCCGTCATTGACTCATGCCTAAAGAGGGGGAAACGAACATGAAATTGGGGATTATTAGTTTTGCTCACATGCATGCATATAGTTATGCCAGAGCATTGCAAGATCTGGATGGAGTAGAGCTATGCGGGATATCCGATGAAAATGAAGCGCGCGGACGTGAAGCGGCGGCGAAGTTTGGCGTCACGTACTTTGCGGACTATAATGCTCTTCTTAGCGAGGACATTGATGCCGTCATTGTCACTTCGGAAAACGTCAACCATCATAAGCATGTGCTGGCGGCCGCAAAGGCGGGCAAGCATGTACTATGTGAAAAACCGCTTGGAACAACCCTTGAAGAAATGAAAGAGATGGTCAACGTTTGCCGGGAAAATGGAGTAAAGCTGCAAACGGCATTCCCTGTTCGCTTCAATACATCCATCCAGGAAGGGAAAAAGATCATTGAAGAAGGCAAGCTCGGCCGGATTATCGCCATGAAAGGAACGAACCGTGGCACGAATCCCGGTGGCTGGTTTGTAATTAAATCGTTGTCCGGCGGCGGAGCAGTAATGGATCATACCGTACATGTCGTCGATATAATGCGCTGGTTTATGAATGCGGAAGTGACAGAGGTGTACGCGGAAGCCGATCAATTTTTCTCCGATCAAATTGATGATTGCGGCCTGTTGACATTGGAATTCGACAATGGCGTATTTGCCACATTGGATTGCAGCTGGTCGCGCAATAAAGCATACCCGACATGGGGCGATGTGACATTGGAAGTAATCGGTACGGAAGGGACGATATTCATCGACGCTTTCGGGCAAAAACTGAATGTTTACAGTGATAAGAGCGGCGCGAATTGGCATTATTGGGGAGACGATATGGACGCCGGCCTTGTGAAAGATTTTATCGAGTGCATTAAGGAGGACAGAGAGCCGTCCATCACAGGCGAAGACGGGCTGAAAGCGGTCGAAGTGGCCCTTGCTGCATATAAGGCAGCAGAACAAAAGAGCCCTGTTAAACTAACGATTTTATAATGAATGGAGTGTTTCTTGTGCCTTTTAAAAAAGGAATCAATGCATGGTGCTTTCCTGCAGGTACTGAAGTGGAACGAATCTTTCATCTTGCAAAAGAATATGGGTATGACGGGGTCGAATTGAACCTATCGGAGGACAGCCAATCGCCTATTCATATGGAATCAACGGAAGAAAGCCTTTTAAAAGTCGTTGATTTAGCAAAAGAATACTCCCTGGAATTGCCAAGTATCTCTACGGCTCTTCATTGGAAATATGCGCTGACGGACAATGACCAATCGCTCCGCGAAAAAGGGAAAGAAGTCGTGCGCAAAATGGTGGAGGCGGCAAGCATCATTGGTGCTAAGCATGTGCTTGTCGTTCCCGGGTTAGTTTCAGACGTTGTATCCTATGATGTTGCCTATGAACGCTCGCTTGCTGCATTTAAAGAATTGACAGAGGCGGCGGAAGAAAAGAAGGTTCATATCGGGGTGGAAAATGTCTGGAATAAGTTTTTGCTAAGCCCGCTTGAAATGAGAAACTTTATTGACGAAGTAGCGAGCGGCTGGGTCAGCGTTTATTTTGATGTCGGCAATGTGCTTCAGTTCGGCTTCCCTGAGCAATGGATCAAAATTTTAGGCAAACGCATTTGCGCGGTTCATGTGAAAGACTTTAGCCGTGCCGTCGGGAACATCAACGGCTTCGTGCCGCTGCTTGCCGGTGATGTGGCCTGGGAAGAAGTCATCCAGGCGCTCGAGGAAATTGGCTATGACGGGTATATCACCCCGGAGCTTTCCCCATACCAATACAATCCAGAACAGCTCATCCGCCATACCTCCCACAGCCTCGACACGATATTAAAGCTGGAAAAACATACGGTTTAATAGAGATCTCCGGTTCATTCTACAGAGCCGGGGATTGTTTTGTCATACTATATGATCTGGTTCATTGGAAAAATAGTTTGATCTCATCTTTTACCACAATACCATTTTGTAGAAGATGAATAAAAAGGGTAAAGCAGGGTGGTGTAGCAACGATGAAAATTGTAATCTCGCCCGATTCTTTCAAAGAAGGATAACTGATTTGAAGAAGCTAATGTCATAGAACTAGGCTTTCATGTAATTATGAATTTAATAAAATTCCCAATGCTTCGAGGGTGGAAGAATATGCGTAGAATGTAAAACAAGTTCGTCGTTAAAGGACAAAAATGAGAGCAGAAGGCGAAAAACAGTTCAATTGAGCTGGTCTCAAGGACAAAAAAGTGGCCAGAAGGCGAAAAACTGTCCAATAGAATCGGTCTCAAGGACAAAAATGTGGGCAGAAGGCGAAAAACTGTCCAATAGACGTCCATGCCGCCCT
>NZ_JBBHZM010000067.1:0-9186 GCF_049843615.1 Fictibacillus sp. Mic-4
TAATAGTAAAAAACCTGGTGCAACCCAACAAGCTATATTTGAAGGATTTACAATTAAAAAAGGGGATATTCTTATTACAGATGCAACTTCTCTCTATGGACTAACTGGGCATGCTGCAATTGCAACAACTGATAATTATATATTAGATGCACCTGGATATAAAATTCAAACAAGTAGAGGGATGAAGAAAACCACCAGACAAAGTAAAGTAAAAGATTGGTTAAATCAGTATAATAATACGAGAGGAGGAACAGTATGGGTTTATAGAGTTTCTTCCAAATATAGTTGGGTTGCTAATGCCGCTGCAGATTGGGCAGATCGACACTATTATAGTTCTACAGGAAGTGCAACTCAAAATATTTTCCCAAGTTATGGAATAAACTTATACACAAAAGATACTGATCCCACATATTGTTCAAAAATTGTATATCAAGCCTATTATTATGGCTCGAGTAATTTACCATTTATGGTTCCGGTTGCAGCTAGCATAATTGGTCCCTACGGATTAATCGATCACTTTGAACCTAAATACCAACCTAAGTTAGTAAAGGTTTACCGTTAAAAAAATAATTTAAAAGGGTGTTTTAGATAATGAAATTTTCAACTATCTCCATTTTTTCTTTGATCGTATCAGTTGTTGGTTTTATTTTTAGTACTATGTTTCAATCAATGGCGTATTGGAATAACGAAGAAACAATGCTATGGTACTGGGTCGGAGCAATCTTATCATATTTCTTTTCAATTATAGCAGTTGTCCTTCTAATATTATTAAAAAAAAGTTCGATAAAATTAAGTCGTTTTGACGTAACCTTTATGGTTATTAGCATCGCTTTAATTCTTATAACTTTTTTTTGGACTACAATAGTTATTATTGCTTGGCAAGCAGGATGGTAAAAACAAATATCTGATCAGTCTAATTATATTTTAAAAGCTATTCATTAAACAAAACCCCCGATTTCAATTTCTACCGATTTCGGGGGACTAGTTCTGTAATTATTGTATGAATGTATAAATATAAACACCCCTTTATTTTCCCAAAAACGAATTTTAACTATGAGAGAAGCGATACAATCTACCAATTATTTTTAACTAGAGATGAGTTTTAGACCCTACCTTAAATGAAAAGGTTAGAATAGATAAAAAAATATAAAACTTATTTAATAATTTCACCAGTAAATGTATAGTCCAGGTTGTGTAAGTCGATGATTTTAATCGTATATCGATATACGCCATTGCCGACTATATCTCCGGACTGATCCTTTCCATCCCATGTAAAGGAGTGTTTGCCTTCGGATTGATCCGAATCCGTTTCAATCGTTCGGATGACGACATTTGCTTCATCACGAATCTCGATCGTCACTTTTCCTGCTTTTAATAGAGTATAAGCAGCCTCCATGTTGCCTTGCGGAGTATAGTCTACAGACGGCGTTCCTTCGATGACGGGTATCCGCCAATCTTCAAACGTGAATGGGCCGCTTTTGACAGACGTTTCATTCCCGGCTTGATCTTTGATGTCCAACTCGAGTCGGTACGTTCCTTCGGCGGCAAATGTGCCCTTCTCCGTAGTTCCATCCCAGTTGAGGAAAACTACCCCTGGTTGATAAGACTGATTGCTTATTAGCTTCTTTTCTTTTTCCCCTTGCTCGGATACAACATAAGCATTGACAACACTGTTTTCATTGATCGTGGCCTTCGCTAGGAACTGTTGATTGCCATCTGCTTTAAAGAGGCTGGAATCAACCGGCAATTTCCCCTGAGGCGCTTTCGAATCGACCATTACCTTTACTGTAGCACATCCTTTTCTCTTCAATGCGTCGACCAGGCTGAATTTAATCGTATATTCTCCATCGCTCGCTTTATTCCCGTTCGCCGTTTTAAAATCCCAAGATAATGAATGTTTCCCTTCCATGAAAACGCGGTCTTTCCAGATCGTTTTTACGACTTTGCCATTTTGGTCATCGATCGTTGCCGTAAGCCTTCCTTTTCTGCTCAATTCAAATGGCACACTTGCCGTCTTTACCTTGTTCGGCGAAACGTATGCGGATGCAACTGTTGGCTTAATTGCTGGAAGCACTTGATCAACGACTTTTAGCTTGATGTTTTTATAAACGCTTTTCTTTCCATTTGTCACTTTCGCCCAAATCTCGTATGTTCCATTTGGCGCATAATCCCTATCATTCGTTTTCCCGTCCCATGTAACGGTTTTTTTGCCTCCGGAAGAAGGTTTCTTGCTGATGATATTGCGAATGACATTTCCTTTTGAGTCTTTTACATAAACGGACACTTTTGTTTTTGCGACCGCATGGAACGAAATAGAAGCGGTATTTGTCCCTTTTATCGGAAAGCTCTTAACGGATGAAGATAGTCCGAAAAGTGGCGAAGGTGTGTTTGTCACCGCCTTATAAGCGTCCACTCTTCCATTTCCGTAATAATCGTCTCTTCCTTTTGGCCCTAAATTAACCGTCGACTTTTTCAAAATGCCTTCTACCTGGGAAGGGGTTAAAAACGGATCTTTCGATAAAATTAAGGCTGCCGTTCCAGAAACTACTGGTGCCGCCATTGATGTTCCACTCATTTCCTCGTAGGAATTCCCCGTCACTGTCGAATAAATATCTTCCCCGGGGGCTGCGAGGTCTATATACGAACCGTAATTGGAAAACCAGGTAATCCGGTCGGCATCGTTTGTCGCACTGACTCCCAGCACATGGTCAAGGGCTGCAGGATATGATTTCTTATACGTATCTTCATTTCCCGCTGCGGCAATGACAATGACTCCTTTTGAATAGGCATAGTTGACCGCATAATCGATCACATAACTATAATCATAGCTTCCGAGACTTAAATTAATAATATCAGCGCCATGGTCTGCTGCATATTCGATGCCTCTGGCAATATCATAAAAATCAGCTTCGTTACCGACAAATACATTTACCGGCATAACATTCACTTTTGGCGCAAGACCGACCGTGCCTTTATTGTTCATGCTTGCGGCAATAATGCCAGCGACATGGGTAGCGTGTTTATCGAAAGGATACGACGTCTTTCCTGTTACCGCATTATACGGCTTGACGATGCGCCCTTTAAATTCGGGATGCGTTTTCTGAACACCTCCATCAACTACCGCAACCGTCACATTGGAAGCGCCTTTTGTTTCATTCCACGCTTTTGCTGCATTGATTTTTTTTAAAAACCATTGTTTCTTATACCCGGAATCTTTCGGGGTATAGGCCCGTTTCACATGATAGTTTGGTTCCGCAAATTCAACGGCGGAGCTTTGAACAAGTCTAGTTGCCGCTAATTTTGCACTCATTTCTTTCGGCACGCTGACAAGTGAAAAGTCGCCCAACGTTAAGCTCGAAATCTCTTTCAAATGCAAGGTTTGAAAAAGCCGCTCTTTCTCATCATGCGTCGTTCCTTGTTTAAACTTAATGATGAGCTGGCCGCTGGCAAACTCCTTTTTCTTATCAAACATCGCTTTCGTGCTATATTTTGAAACTTTTGGTTTCACAGTAATTTCATTCGCATGAGCAACCGAAACCGACACAAAAGAAAACAAGAAGAATAGAAAAATAGATTTAATATAGTTCATCTCCGCCCTCATTTCTGTCTCCGACTAGGAATGTTATGTATTCTCATCTTACAGCGTTTATAAGGCTTTCGCTATTACTTTTTTACTATAAAAATAATTCGATTAACATTCGTTTTTTTGCGCTTCCATATAGACGTTTTTAAATTTCTAGTACCCGAACTGGTGTTTCACAGTTAATACCTCCAAAACATCAAAATAGAATAATAGGGTATTATTTACAAACTTATACATATAGTGTTAAAATTATCTATAAACTGATAGTTTTTGTACTTAATAGTAGAATTGTTGATTGGTGGGTGATCGTTTGAATTTAAAAAAGGCACTTACTGTTACCTTTTTGGCTACTGCCGTTTTGTGTGGAGGGGCGGCATCTAATGCTAATGCAAAGTCAAATAAAGACTTGATCATCATTAACAAAACTTATAATAAGCTTGCTTTCTTCCATAATGGCAAAATGAGATTAGTAGCCTCTGTTGCGACCGGAAGAAAACCATCTTATACTCCTGAAGGAAAGTTCAAAATCGTCAACAAAATCAAAAACAGGCCGTATTATAAGGGTCATATAAAAGGGGGCGACCCAAGAAACCCATTAGGCGACCGGTGGCTGGGCTTAAATGCCCGTGGTACGTGGGGAACGACATACGCGATTCATGGAAACAATAATTCCAAATCCATTGGAAAATACGTGAGCGGGGGCTGTATCCGGATGTACAATAAAGAAGTTAGATGGCTGTTCGGCCAAGTTTCCGTTGGCACACCGGTTTACATAACAAGCTCTTATCAATCATTTAAGGCACTGGCTAAAAAATACCATTACAAATTTAAAGGTTATGCCCTTCATCAATCATAAAAATAAGGACCCCGAAATCGTCTGAAATAGCGAAGTTCGGGGTTTAACCGTGGCAAAAAAAGTATTTTGCTTTTCAATATTTCTATATCTTTATCCACGTTACGGTTGAAATAGCCCGGCGAACGTATCGCCGGGCTTTCCTTTACTGCTTTATTTCCTTCAGTTTTTCAATGTAGGCATAGCCTTGCTGAATTTCTTCATCGGTATATTTTTGCTTCGGTTTCAACGTGTGAATCTTTGTTTTCACTTCATCAACGGATAAGTGGAAGAAGAAAAGAATCGTTGATACGAGCTCCAAAAACCGGGACGACTGCTCATTCATGGAGCGGACGCATTCCTTTAGCTTCGGGATGTCCTTTCCGTACTGTTCTAAAAAGTTTTCGCCTTCTGCATTCAAGGAATAGCGATATTGTGAATAGCCGCTCACTTTTTCTTTCGTTTCTTCAATCAATCCAAGATTGCACAACTCTTCAATGCGAAGCGTCAGTTCTTCCGAATAAGGGCCGTAAAAATGAAACTGGTACTTCTCCTGGAACGGAAAGTCCAATTTCTTCGCGATATAGACCATTTTTTGCAGCTTTTTCCGCCCGACGATTTCACCAGCTTCTTTAATCACCTTAACAACTTTGAGGTGATCTTCAAACATAGCCGCTCCCCCTTACCAATTATTTTCTATGTAACATTTCTTTAATTTTATTTTTCAATGGCACATTCTCTATTTTTTCAATCAAGTCTAAAGGATAATAGAGCTTATGATCCGTTCTCCGTTTCCCAGAAATCGCCTCCACCACATCTGACTCTCTGGAAAGCTCGGCAATGTCCCCATTCGGTTTCACTAATTGGATCGGCAATCGCTCTTCCTGCTCCCCGGGACGGTAAAAATCGTAGGGCAAGTCAGAAGAGGAGTCCTGGACAAGATAATACTCCGGATCGATGCCCGCTTCCTTGAAAAGTTCCTTTAATTGATAGGCGTCGGCCATCGGCACCATTTCTGTATATTTAAATAGTTTGCGATTTAAGAAACGGGTACATAAATCTTGTAAAATTTCATCCTTTTCATCAAGCCAAATTTGAAAGTAATATTGCATTACGCCTTCATCAAGTCGAATATAGTCGTCTAGTGGCATTTTACCACGAAAAATCGATTCAAAATGTGATAAATCTTTTTCAAATTGATAGCCGTTCATGTACAATTCCTTCGCTCTGTGCAGAATTTTCCTTAAAATCACTTCTGCGCCCCGCGTCACCGGGTGGAAATATACTTGCCAATACATCTGGTAGCGGCTCATAATATAGTCCTCCACCGCATGCATTCCGCTTGATTTGAAAACGACCCCGTCATCTGTCGGGCGCATGACGCGCAAAATCCGCTCGATGTCGAAATTCCCATAGCTTACCCCTGTAAAATAGGCATCACGCAATAAATAATCCATCCGATCCGCATCGATCTGGCTGGAAATTAAACTGACGACAAGCTTGTTCGGATACGTTTTTGCAATGACATCGGCCACTTTTTCGGGAAAGTCTTCTCCCTCCAGGCGAAGCACTTGATTGACCTCCGTTTCCCCGAGCAAAATACCGCGTGTAAAGTCTTCGTGATCAACCTGGAATACTTTTTCAAAAGAATGGGAGAACGGCCCGTGTCCTACATCATGAAGCAGCGCGGCACATAAAACGAGCATTCTTTCATCAGGATTCCAATCGGATCTTTCCTGAAAGATGTTCATGATCCGTCTCGTAATTTCATAGACACCGAGAGAATGGCTGAACCGGCTGTGCTCCGCTCCGTGAAAGGTCAAATACGTCGTCCCAAGCTGGCGAATCCGTCTGAGGCGCTGAAACTCCCTTGTCCCAATCAACCGCCAAATAAGCTCGTCACGTACATGAATGTAGCGATGGACAGGATCTTTAAATACTTTTTCTTCATGTAGCTTTCCAAGTGTCCTGGTCATAAGTGGGGATCTCCTTCAACTCGTTTAAAAAAAGAAAAGCCTTCTACATGTTTCTACATAGAAGGGCAATCATGTTGTTTTTTCTACTCTGCTCTTTTATTTTATTCCTTTTCGATTCACTTCTCAAATAGAATTTTTCGAGCCTAACCATAAAAAAAGCCGGACGCATTAAATAGCGACCGGCTCTACTGATGATCTTAAGATTCACTCGGCTCAGTTTTATGGCTCTGTGCGGCATCGATCATTAAGATGATCCCCGTTATAAGGTGAAGAATCATCCCGACGAATGGAATCCACGCCAGACAATTGGTAACAATACCCAATATACTTCCATGCTTTGCCGCTCTTTCATTTGATGAAAACACGAGTGTGACAATGTGAAGGACGAGCATAATCCCCAGTGGAACCCAGGCAAGACTAACAACAATTAATCCTCCTAACACGGGGATTCCCAATAAGATTTCTAATGCCCCTGTCACCCATTTTAAAATTCTTGAAGTGCTCAAATCACTAACCCCCTCTTATAAAAGTAAGACATACATCACAGTATATGGAGGATAGTGTTTTTGAATGTTCTTTTTTTGTCGCCGATTTTTTTCATTGGATGGTGAAATTAGATCGAAAAAGCTATACTGTAAGTAGATACGTTTACATGCAGGAGGATTTTTGCTTTGGAAGAAAAAAGTCAAGAAAAAAACGGCCAGGCCTGGAATGCAAAATCATATGATGCCTGGGTTAATCGTTTCGGGATGCCGTCTGAGGCAGCTGAAAAAATTAAAAAAGATCCATTAAAAAGGCTTGAGCCGCTAGATCAATATATTGGCAATGTAAATGGGAAAAAGGTGTGCAATCTTCTCGGCTCCCATGGCAGTAAAGCCGTTGCGCTCGCACTTCTTGGAGCCGATGTGACAGTCATTGATATATCCGAATCGAATGCGCGATATGCGAAAGAGCTGGCTGAAGCCGCTGAAGTGTCCGTTCGCTACAATGTCCAGGACGTTTTACACTTAACTGAAGATGAACTGACAGGGGACTATGACCTTGTATTTACGGAACTCGGGATACTGCACTACTTTACAGATCTCACCCCATTTTTCCAGGTCGTTTCGCGGTTGTTGAAGGCAGGGGGGAAGCTTGTTCTGCAAGATTTCCATCCCGTATCGACTAAATTGATTACATCACAGGGGAGGAGCCAGGCCGTCCGGAAGCATAAAGTGACGGGAAACTATTTTGATACGGCACTTGAAGTAACGGAAGTCGCCTATTCGAAGTTTTTGCCAGAATTGCGCTATGCGACGGCGGAAGAACGAAAACCATTTCAAGTGAGCTTGCGCAAATGGACGTTAGGGGAAATTGTAACTGCGATCGGCAAAGAACGATTATGGATCCAGACGCTTGTTGAAGAGCCTCACCGTGAAGAATTCGACCGTGGCATTCCAAAAACTTTTATTATCGTAGCGGAGAAATTAGTATGAGCGAATCATTGTTAAACCAACCGACTTGGCGGATCATTGATCAATCCAGCCTTGGACCGACCTTCAGCGCATTGCAATCCTTCGCAATGGACGATACATTATGCACATCTGTCGGGAGCGGTGAAGCGCCGCCGACCGTACGGACGTGGGTCCACCATCAAACGATCGTCCTCGGCATCCAGGATAGCCGGCTTCCCCATTTGCAAAAGGGCGTTGAATTTTTGCGCTCGATTGGATATAACGTCATCGTCCGCAATTCCGGGGGGCTTGCAGTCGTTCTTGATGAAGGCGTTTTGAACATTTCCATCGTCCTTCCCGAAAAGGAGAAGACGATTGATATTAACAGAGGCTATGATACGATGGTGGAACTTATAGAGCGGATGCTCGCCCCTTACAACGTTTCGTTTGAAGCACGCGAAATTGTTGGTTCGTATTGCCCGGGAAGCTATGATTTAAGCATTAACGGAAAAAAATTTGCCGGCATTTCCCAGCGGCGCATCCGCGGCGGAGTCGCCGTACAAATCTATCTTTGCGCTGACGGCAGTGGTGCAGGAAGGGCAGAAATGATCCGGGAATTTTACAATCGCGGACTGCAAGGCGAAGAGACAAAGTTCGTGTATCCAAAAATCGATCCTTGCGTAATGGCTTCACTGACCGAATTAATGGGTCAGCACGTGTCAGTTCAAGATTTAATGCTTCAATTATTCAATGTATTGAACAGTGTGACAGACCGGCTCACCTCTACCCAGCTTACGGTGGGAGAAATTCCGTTATATGAAGCCAACTATAAGCGCGTCTTTGAGCGCAATGAAAAAGCACTGGAGAGCTAATGCTCTTTCGTGCTTTTTTTGATTATATTTCAATGCCGAAGTACTTTTTGCATAGTTTTTATCTTTTTATTTCCCCGGAGATCGTTAGCATATTATCAGAAAGTGTCACTCTTCCTGTTGATGAGATCCCGGTGAGTGAAATGGGATTCAGGAGAAGTCTGGTTATAATGGCACATCATGCATATGCCGCTGTTGCAAATACGTTAAATCGTCAATATCTTTAGCTGTTTCCTTCTGCATGAAACCGTTCCAAATAAGCGTCAATCTTCAACCAGACCGCCTCCTACCTTAAGTCGCTATTCCTAGTACCCTTCTAGAAAAATAGTTTGAATTTCAGTAATCGAAAGAACACCTCGTTAGATCTGTGAAATGAGGAAAAATGACTCACGAATTGTTTCATGATTTAAAATGATTTCGTTCTCGGACAATAAATGTTCTTATTTGGACAATAAGTCATCCGGTTAAGACAATAACATCTTACTTTTGGACA
>NZ_JBBHZM010000068.1:0-8696 GCF_049843615.1 Fictibacillus sp. Mic-4
GAGCATCTGAAATGGCGGATAGAGCACCTGAATTGGCGGACAGAACATCAAATTGGCAGCAAGAAGCCATGAGGAGATCAAGCACCTCATGGCTTTTTGCTAAACATCATATTAATCTTTGCCGAACCATCCTTTTGCCTTAAACCATGCATACATCAAAAAGCCGATGATGAGCATGACCCCCAGGATGATAAAGTAACCATAATGCCAGTTCAATTCCGGCATATTTTTGAAATTCATGCCGTAAACGCCGGCAATGAACGTGAGCGGCATAAAAATAGTCGTAATGACCGTTAACGTTTTCATAATGCTATTCATCCGGTAAGACGTCAGCGATATATAACTGTCCCGAAAATCGGCGGTTACCTCTCTGTTTGAATCCACCATATCGGCTAATTTAATCAGATGGTCATATATATCCTGGAAGTACGCCCGTTTTTCATCTTGAATGATAAAGCGTTTTGACTCTAATATCCGATAGAGTAAATCCCTCATTGGGACGACGGAATGCCTTAATTGCAACAAGTCGCTTCTAATTTCAAACACTTCTTTGATTAACGCATCTAATGATTGGTTTTTTGATTTTTTTTCGATTTCATCAAGCCGGTCTTCAATGTCATGAACGATCGGGAAGTACGTATCGACTAATTTGTCCATGATTTTATAAACGACTTCCATTGGACTTGTTTCAACCGGGTTGGGATCATGCGAAAAAAAGTCCCATGCTGCATTGATCTCGGATAAATCGTCAAAATGAAACGATACGACATAATTTTCTCCAATAAAGACATCCACTTCGCGAAGTTCGAGCGTTTCGGGATGTATAGAGTGAATGACAAGAAAATTATGATTGCCATAGTATTCAACTTTCGGCCGTTGAAGAAAGTGGAGACAATCTTCAATTGCTAAAGGATGAAAATGGAAATGATTCTTTAACAGTAAAGCTTCTTTCTCATTGGATTGATGAAAATCAACCCAATACCACGCAATGCGTTCATCATCAAGAGAATTCAGCGGAACATCGGTCAATATTTCATGATCTGTTGTTACAGCAAGTGTACGAATCATAGTTCTCCTCCTACCTAAAAGTATAGACGCAGTCTGACTAAAATAACAGCATGAATAAAATTATGTAAGCAAAAAAGGTTTAAGCTAACAGCTTAAACCTTAATTGATCTGTCCAGGATTAGTATTAGCAGCTGGACTCGGTACCGTCAACTGCACATCCTCCCCAGTTCACGCACCAGCAAGAACATCCGATGATGATTAAGAGGATGAAGAGTACTACGATTAATGCAAATCCCCCAATTCCTCCTCTACCGTAACCATAGCCAAACCCGCCGTAACCTAATCCCCCATAACCTACTGGTCCTCCATATAAAGGTGCATTCGCGTACATACTATATCTTTCCTCCTTCTGAATACTTTGAATAACTTTACTTGACTACGCTACAGTATATGTATTTGTCTTGGGTGAGTCTGGACGTTTACCCAATTTGGGTAGATTTGGGCTATATGAACGTCCCGACTTTTTGCGACAATCGTCCACTTATCCGATATAAAGCGCATCGGCTTGTCACTTTCAGAATAAAGAAAAACTTTTTTAGTAAGGGCATAGTCAATCACCGTTTCTATTAACCTATCAACCCATAAACTGTAGAAACCGATAAAAAAGGAGTTGATAGGATTGTTTCACTTTTCATTAATTCAAATGGCAAGACGAATGAGGCATAAGCTGGATGATCATTTAAGAAAACAGTTTATCGATTTTTACCGGCCATTTAAATGGGTTCCCCGTTTTATCCATCGTTCTATTGAAAATCTATTAAAAAGTGTGAAGACGTACCCCGTCATCATCGAGTTCGATGAAAAAGAGGAGTTGACGATTTTGGGAAAAACAGAAGTAAAAAACAAAATCAAAAAGCACTTTCGCTGCCGGGTACGCCACGAATTTGAAAATATGTCAAGCTGCTCTGCAAGACTGAATGGAAAATTGATCGAAAAACTATTAACAAATGAAGCGTTTTGTGTGAAAAAGATTTATCATGATCGAAAGGTGCACGCGCTGTTGGATGTCGCTTCCCCTGCTTTAGGCGTGCCAGAGCTTCAGGAAGATGGGTACACGGGTAAAGGAATTACGATTGCGATTGTAGATACTGGCATTTATCCGCATCATGATTTGACACTTCCATTAGACCGCATTGTAGGGTTTAAAGATTTCATCAATCATAAAAAAACTCCATATGATGATAACGGACATGGCACCCATTGTGCCGGCTGTGCCGCAGGAAATGGCTGTTCATCACAAGAAAAATATAAAGGGCCTGCCTACGAGGCCAATCTTATCGGTGTAAAAGTTTTAGATAAAAATGGATCTGGCCGTATTTCTACGATTATTGCAGGGATTGATTGGTGCATCTCAAATCGGCCGACCATCAATATTATATCGATGTCGCTTGGTGGACAGGCTACAGTCCCAGCAAAGGAGGATCCGCTCGTAAAAGCTGTTGAGTCGGCGTGGGATAACGGGATTGTAGTTGTTGTGGCGGCGGGCAATGAAGGGCCTGCCGAACGAACGATTTCAAGCCCCGGAATAAGCCCGAAAGTGATTACGGTTGGGGCTCTTGATGATGCGAATACCATTGGCCGTTCCGATGATGCGGTTGCTTCCTTTTCAAGCCGGGGGCCAACAGTAGACGGGGAGGTAAAACCTGATCTTGTCGTTCCAGGTGTCAATATCATTTCTCTCCGATCACCTGGATCTACCATTGATTGTTCGGAACCTGACAGTCAAGTCAATCAATACTATACTTCTTTATCCGGGACATCAATGGCAACGCCATTATGTGCAGGCGTCATTGCATTATTGCTTCAGAAGGAACCCGATCTCACGCCAGATGAAGTAAAAGACCGGTTGACTGGTGTTTGTGAAGATCTCGGGGTCGATAAGAACGTTCAAGGACATGGCTATTTAAATGCCGCGAAGCTTTTTGATCAAAGAATTGATAACTAAACGGCTGCTTATATCGATTTTTCCGCAAAGGGAAGAATCGTTTTTTTTATTATAAAAGGCTACATAGTATGTTTTTTAGGGTGAAATTGATAAGATAAAGGTGATGACTTTAACCAGTAGGAGATGATGAATGATGAAGATCATGGTCATTAACGGAGGGCCACGTGCGGTTTCAAGAACAAGAGGGTTAGCGTTGAAGGCAAAGGAACTTTTGCAACAGCATAACATTGAAATTTCCTATTTTGACTGTGGAACAGATCAGCTTCCCTTGTATAACGGAGAGGAGTCGCAACGTGAACACCCTGTCGTTAAAAAGCTCTCGGATGAAGCGAAGGAAGCGGACGGCTTCTTTATCTGTACCCCTGAGTATCATAGCGGAATGAGCGGTGCGTTAAAAAACGCCTTCGATTTTCTTGGAGGGGATCATTTTTCCAAAAAACCGGTCGCTATTGCTGCAGCCGCTGGGGGAGGCAAAGGCGGAATCAATGCGCTAAGTAATTTAAGAACTGTCATTCGCGGCGTCTACGGTCTCGTTATCCCGGAACAATTTGTTGCCGATCCAATTTGCTTTAACGAGTCGAAAGAAATTGAAGATGAAGGAACGATCGCCCGCATTGACGTGATCGTCAAAAGTTTAATTGAATACGTGCAGTTACTTACTGTACAAAAGGAAAATAAAAAGCTTGGGTAATCCCAGGCTTTTACCGTTTTTTTATGATGGTTGACAATAGTTGCAGCCCTTTTTCTAAATCAGAAGCGGAAGCATACGAATACGATATTCTTAAAAATTGGCTGGCATGAACATCGTATACATTGCCCGGATTGAGCAAAATTCCGTGTTCCATTGCTTTTTTAAATAGTTCACGTGTGTTTATTTTCGGCAAGATGCGCAGCCATATATAAAATCCGCCTTTTGGTTCATTCCATTCCGCTATTTCCGAAAAGTGGCGGTTTAATGTCTGTAATGCGATTTGCCGGCGCTCCTTTAACTGTTCGCGCACTTGCGTAAGGTGTTCTTCATATAAACCGGTAGAAAACCATTCGGCCGCCACCCATTGGGAGAGGGAGCTCGAGCCGTAATCCGTTTGCATTTTTATATCCGCCAAACGGCTAATGACTGCTTCCGGACCTACGACCCAGCCAATTCTTAACCCGGGGCTCACTGTTTTGCTTAAGCTTCCTAAATATAAAACTGAACCGCTTTGGTCAAAAGCCTTTAACGGCTCTGGCCCTTTTTCATCCAGCCATAAGTCCCCATATACATCATCTTCAATGATCGGAAGCTGTTCGTTCCGGCATACTTCCAAAAGTTGCATTCTTCTTTCTAGTGACATAACGGCGCCGGTCGGATTATGAAAGGACGGTATGGTGTAAAGGAGCGCCCCTGCATGCGATTTTTTATAGTGAGGGATGAGGCTTGCCTTAATCCCGTCCTCATCCATCGGAACCCCCTCTAAGTTCATCCCGGCGGATTGAAAAACATGAAGCGAGTTCAAATAAGAAGGTTTTTCTAGCAAAATGGTTGAGCCTTTATGCAGGATGCCGAGGCTGATCAGCTGCAATGCCTGCAGGGCGCCGGAGACGATGAGAATCGATGAAGGGGAAGCATAGATCCCTTTTGCTCTCAAATAAGAGCTAAGCTGTTCCCTAAGACGGATGGATCCTTTTGGCTCCTCGTAGCCGAGCTGCGGCAGGCGATTATACGATTGCCCGATGATTTGCCCCATGAATGCCACAGGAATCAATTCAGGGGAGAGTTCTCCTGTTCCTAAACGAATGAAAGCCGGGTCAAACTCGGCGCGATTGATTTCCTGGATGGTCGGCAAATTCGGCGGATGGATCCCGGCTTCGACATAGGCGTTCCAATTGGGTGGCGGTGCCAGAGTCATGAGGCTCCATGTATTGTTGATGACTTTCGTCCCGCCGCCGCTCCTTCCTTCAATTAACCCTTCCGCTTTTAATTCTTCCAGCGCCGTCACGACGGTGCTCCGATTGACATTAAAGGCGGCCGCTAGTTTGCGCTGTGTGGGGATTTTGCTTCCAACCGTCCATTCGCCCATCATAATTTTTTCTTTCATGTAATCAACAATTTGCTTATGCAGGGGTATGGATGAATGTTTATCAGGTTTCCAATTCAACATCATAGAGCACCACATCCTTTTCCTTATTCTATAACTTGGTTGGTTGAAAATCCATCCAATTGGTTGGAGACTATTTTATTTTCAGGCCTTAGAATGGGTGAAGAAGGGGGAGAGAGAATGGAAGCTTTTATACATGGAATGATTTTAGCGTTTGGCTTAATTTTGCCGCTCGGTGTTCAAAACGTATTTGTCTTTAATCAGGGAGCAAGACAGCGTAAATTCTTTTTAGCTTTGCCGGTTGTTGTTACAGCTTCGATTTGTGACACGCTGCTTATCCTTTTAGCCGTATTCGGAGTTTCCGTCGTCGTCTTAACGGTTGGTTGGCTGAAAATGGTTTTATTTGTGGTCGGATTTATTTTTCTTCTGTACATGGGGCTTGCGATTTGGCGCAGTTCTTCTGAAGGAACGGACTCGGGGACGGAGGCGGGGTTACCGCCAAAAAAACAAATCATTTTCGCGGCATCAGTCTCCTTGCTGAACCCGCATGCGATTTTGGACACCATTGGAGTCATCGGCACGAACTCGCTACAATATGCGGGATATGAAAAAGCGTTGTACACGCTTGCCACGATCATTGTTTCCTGGGTCTGGTTTTTCGGGCTGGCCATTGCGGGAAGAATGCTAGGGAAAATCGATCAAAACGGCATCGTGTTGCGAGTCATGAATAAACTTTCGGCACTTATTATATGGGGAGTGGCGCTTTATATGGCATGGCAATTGATTTCTGAAATGGGAGGCAAGTAGTTGATTTTTACGAACGTATATTCTTTGGTGTATAATATCACCAAATATATAACATGGAGGTTTTGTATGGTAGAGTTGCAGTTTTATAAACCTGACTATTTCGAGTCGCTTAAAGCGTTTAAACTGCCGGAGGAACAAGAACAATTTACGGCTATGCCGACTTCAACGTTGGAAAAAGCGGAGGGGAAGCACCCTGTCGTCATCGTAAATGAAAATAAACCGGTTGGCTTTTTTGTCCTCCATTCAAGCAGCAGAGTAAGAGAGTATACATACAATCCTCAAGCGATGCTATTAACGGCATTTTCCATCAATCACGCCGAGCAAGGCAAAGGATATGCGAAAAAAGGCCTTGAACTTCTTAGGAGTTTTATTAGTGAACAATTTCCCGGATGCAATGAGGTCGTTTTAGCCGTTAACAAACGAAATATCCCGGCGCAAAAACTATATGAAAAAGTTGGATATCAAGATACTGGCAGGAGAAAGATGGGGAGAATTGGAGAGCAATTGATTTTAAGTTTAGCTGTTTAAGAGTGTGGAGAAGCTCCACACTCTAAATTTCGAACCTTATGGACGCTTGTCCCACGGTTCGACCACGCCGACAATATGGAGCTTTTCTTTGCGGCTTATCGCTCTGATCACGCCTTCTGCGATTTCGTTATTCGTTAGCCAGCGTGAACTATCCCCATCAAGAATGAAACCGAGAATGATTTGACGATAATCACAATTTTGGGAAGTTGACAAATCAGTTCTAGGGATGCGGCTTGCGGCGCTTCCTTTAATATGAAACAGCTCCCACTTTTTTGCGGCATGACTGGAGATCGTCGTTTCAAGAATGTTCATTCCTTCAGGCGCCGTAGAATGGATCCAGGCAACCGCAATATCTACCGGGCCATTTTTCTCCATCGTTTTATTTAATTCTGCCTTGAATTTTTCTCCATCATGATAGTCAACGGAAATCGGTGTTATCTTTTCACTTGAACTCGCCTTTTCAACCAATTCCTTTAATCGTGCATTTCTTCGGCCAATAACAGAGACATGGTACCCTTCATTTTCCAGCCAGAGGCAAACCTTTTGCAGCATTCCTGTCCCGCCGACAACAAGCGCGTGTTTTCTCATAAAATAGCCTTCTTTCTTTTATTCATTTAGAAAACAATTCTTGAAAAAACGCAAAAATCCTCCAATTAAAGGAGAACGGTTACAACGTGGAGAATTAACCAGAAGTACTTTTATATTTACTATTATTCGTGGGAGATGTTGAAAAAAATGATTTTCTCTTCATGATATGAGGTGTTTGAAGATGAAAATAACCGATACAACGAAATCGTTTTTGGAACTTTTTCATTCTAATAAATCAGCTACGATCGATGAATTGCAACAGTACCACGCAGAGTATCCGGAAATCTTTCAAACTTATTTTAATGGCTATTGCCAATGGAGCGAAGAGAGGCTAATCAATTCGCTAAAACGATATGAAAAAAAGATAGAATTGATTCAAAATAATGCCGCTCAGCTTCCTGCGATTGTTGAAGAAGTCTTTGAAAGGATGTCTACGTATTTTTCCTTTAAGCCGGAACTTGAAGTTCGTTTATTTGTCGGTTGCTTCGGTTCAAATGCGTATGTAGACCATCATTGCAATCTCCATTTTTCGGTTGAAATGTTGTCTTCTGCTCTTGATTGTTTGAAGGTTCTTGTCGCCCATGAAATGGCCCATGCATTCCATTATTTGTTTTTAAATGAAGCGAAATTTGATTGGTCAAAAATCAAATTGGACGGATATAGCTCATTGTACTTTGAAGGGGTAGCAACATATGTTTCAAGTCTGGTCATCCCGGATATAGGACGTTCAATTTATTTTACATATAACGAATCGGGGGATGAGTGGCTCCGATTTAGCGAAAAAAATAAGGATAAGATTATTGGAGCACTTTCAGAAGACCTGGGAGAATGGTCAATGGAAAAGGAACGTGAATGGTTTCGCTTAAGTGGCGGGAAGCATTTTGGTTATAATCGTCTCGGTTACTTCATTGGGAACGAGTACATCAAAACGCGAAACCGATCGATCAAGGAAACGATGACGTTCTGGGTCAAAGAGAGTTTGCAGAAGGACATTCAAAATTGGCTGCAATTATACCGTAAAGGAGCAAACAGGAATGACTAATAAACGTAAAGTTGAAGTTGTTCCGTACAATCCGGAATGGAGAGAGAAGTTTGAGCTTGAGGTGGAGCGGGTGAAGGGAGTCTTGCAAGAGGAGTTTATTCGTTCCCATCATATCGGGAGCACATCCATTCCCGGAATGAGCGCGAAACCAATTATCGATCTATTAATAGAGGTTCAAAATATCGAGCAGGTAGATTCGTACAATACGTTAATGAAAAACATCGGATATGAGCCAAAAGGGGAAAACGGAATACCGGGAAGACGATATTTTCAAAAAGGCGGAAACAACCGAACGCATCATGTCCATATTTACAAGCATGGCCATCCCGAGGTCCAGCGGCATTTGCTCTTTCGCGATTATATGATTGCACATCCTGAAGAAGCTGCTGCTTATGGAGATTTAAAAAGCAATTTGATGTTGAAAGCTATATTTCCGGGAAGGATGCTTTTGTAAAAGAAATGGATGAAAGAGCGAAAAAATGGAAAGAAAGGATTGGAAGCTGTAAGACGAAATAAACCGTTACAAATTTGAACGGTGTTATCGCTGTCCGTCTTTCAATAAGTTTTCTTCAGTTTCGGCAATCTTCTTACTGTTATAATGACGAGCTCTCTAGGACAAATTTTCACCTTTGGTCGAGGC
>NZ_JBBHZM010000069.1:0-8234 GCF_049843615.1 Fictibacillus sp. Mic-4
CAAAAATTTTAGTTTTTTATTAAAAGGAACTTTTTCAGTGGCCTCCCTTCAGGACGCGTTTTTGTCCTTGAGCGGTGTGCTATAAAACAAATTTGAAATTGAAAAGTAATTTGAAAACAATAGACTAGAGCAAGGATATAAACTACCGGTATTAGAAACGTTAATGGCTCAATTTAGTGTGAGCAAAGCACGAAACGAAATCTTTAGACCTGTGGGAAAAAGGGGTCGTGTTCCAGGATGCTAGAGGCACAGGAATATTTGTGAGTGCATATGAAAAAAGGGTTAATTCGTGTTCGAAAATCTTGGAGAACTGATCAAGCGCTTCCGCATACGTGGCAGGCTCGAATTCTTCTTTTAAGGAAATGTTCCACTCGACACCTGTCGTTAAGGCTGAACGCGATAAATTGGACGAACCGACGATAAAGAAATTGTCTCCTTTCTCGCCTCCAAATAAATACGCCTTCGGGTGAAAAGATTTTCCGTTGCTTTTAAACAGCCGGACTTCAATGCTATCGTGAATGTGCAACAAATTTTCAAGCGCGTCCGGGTGGGTGACAAACAAATAATTACCCGCACATACTTTCACTTCTGCTCCCCGCTCCAACGCTTCCTTTAAAAAAGGAGCCAGCAACTGGACTCCCGATCTCATCAAAAATGAAGTTAAAATATAAATTGAATCCGACTGCCGAATGCCTTCTACTACCTCGTCTATTAATCGTTCAGTGATTAACTTTACGTTCGGCATCAGTCTTCAACATCCACGAGGAAAATCCGCTCTTGAAAACCGCCACGTTTTTCCGCTTTCTCTTTGCGAACTTCTTCGATCTTATCAAAAGAAACGCCATGAACGGAAGCTAATGCGTGCATCAATTCAAGAAGGTCGGCCAATTCTTCAACGGCCTGTTCATCGTTTTCCGCTGCTGCGTACTCATCCAATTCTTCATAACATTTCTTTTTCAATTCTTTAACATACTCGTCATTTGCTAGAATCGTAGTATTGTAGGCTTTCCCCGTCGCCACAATGATTTCAGGTATTTTATCGCGAACTAATTTGTTGTATGTTGGCATCATTTCACCTTTCCTTATTGATTTGTTCTACTTTGAAGTTCTTTTCCATTCTAGCAAAAAAGGCATACCAAAAGTTTTTCCATTAATCATTTTAGGATGGATAAATAAAGAGGATATTCCTTTCATGGCATGATTCAGCTCGTTTATGATAATATGAATGAAGATCTTTATTCCAATTTGGCATTATTCTTTAGGGATCATTTTCCTAATCTTCTTATGGATGCAAAGGGTATGTATAAATGAATCGAGAAAGAATCGACTGTGTAGATTTTGAAATTAACCAGAAATCTTTTTATATAAAGGAATGATTAAATTGAAGAAACATATAAAAGTTGTCGCAGCCATTATTGAAAATGAACAAGGTGAAATTTTGTGTGCCTTACGCTCCCCTGAAATGTCTATTCCAAATATGTGGGAATTTCCTGGTGGAAAAGTAGAGACGAACGAGGATATTTACTCTGCACTAAAAAGGGAAATTGAAGAAGAGTTAAACTGCAAAATTGAGACATCAAATAAAGTTTATAATGACAATACCCATGAATACGAAACATTTACGATTAATTTAATTTCAATAAAGTGTAAGATTGTAGAAGGGGAACCTACACCAAATGAACATTCAAAGCTTATTTGGTTCAAAAGAGAAAATCTAGCCTCTTTAAAATGGGCACCTGCGGATATTCCAGCGGTCGAACAGTTAATAAATGAAAAAGTATAGTCTTCTCAATATGAGAGGACTATACTTTTTTTGTGAATTCTGTATATAAATTTGGTGGTACTTCATTCTCTAATTCCATTCGTACTGTAATCGGCTTTTCACCTTCAAAGTAAATAGAATTTCCCTTGCCTATATAAATATAGGGCTCAGTTTTCCCATCGATTTTCCGATACTTTCTAATAAATAAATGAAGATTGATTCCGCGCTGCTTATTAAAAATAATATTCTTCCCTCTTTCAGATTGCTGGGTAGTAGTGTTCACAGACTGCCATTGAAATTCATGTGGATTAATAAATTTATCTTTGTAGTTGATACTTTCCTTTACATTCTCTTCCTTATGCAAGTCAATAAATAGAAAATATTCATTACCATTTGTAAGAAGGCCCGAGCCTCTAAAGGAACTATGGATTTTTCGATAATTTGAAAGTAGGGCAGCGTCTACCATATGATATTGTTCATAAAGTTTAAAATGTGGAACTCCATAGTATTCACTTTTAAATTCTTTCTCATAACGAAAGATTCCATAAGTTATAATGTCTTCAATATATTTTTGGTACTCTACATTCTCTAATAAACCTTTGAAAATTTCGGATTTAACTAATTTACCGTCACTATACAAGAATAATTTTGGCTTACTTTTTATCTGGACACTATCATAATAGTTTTGATTTAAACATTCAAATGCGTGTAATATACTATCATCATCCACAGCCTTTACCATTTTTAAGATTTGCTGTTTTGCGATTTCGACCGTAATTTCATCATACTCTAACAAATAGCGAATAATCACAAATTCATGAATTCGTTTAATTGGAAGTTTACTTGAAAGTTCCTTTATAGCTCCTTCAAATGTTTCATTCAATAAAAGACTTTTTAAATCCTCTTCCTTTTCTACTTTCGCTAAAAACTGTAAATACGACTTTTCTTTTTCAATAAATTTAATAGGATCTGGTGCACCGTCATATTTAAGATAATCTAATAATAAATAAGGAATTCGCCCTTGATTAAGTTTTTTAAATTCAAAGTACTCGTTCTTTAGGTAACTCATAGAATTGAAGTTTTCCTTATCAATCTGGGCTAAGATCCTTTCTTGTGATATCTTATCCATTTGAATATGAGTGCAACCTGGAATATTCGCAAATCCAGTTGCTATCGCTACTTTCAAGCTTTCTTTATCGTAGTAACGGCTTCCATTTAAAGCCAACGCAATAAGGAACGTTTTATTATGGTTTCCGATAAAATCTAGAACAGTTAAGAACTTTTTATTTGCATGTTTTCTCAGGCCCCTACCAAGTTGCTGAATAAAGACAATAGGGGAATTGGTTGGTCTAAGCATTAACACTGTATTGATTGAAGGAATGTCTACTCCCTCATTAAAAATATCAACCGTGAAAATAAATTCTAAATCATCATGATCACTTTCTAATCTATTAATATAACCTTCCCGAGCACTCGGTGGATCCCCACCATGTAAACAAACGCTTTTATATCCCCTTTTATTAAATTCACTGGTCATGTACTGCGCATGGTCAATACTTGCGCAAAAACCAATACCTTTCCTTTTGTCACCATCATGACCATAGAAATCCATTTTTTCGATAATAAAATCAACACGTTCATTTACCTTTAACCGCTTTGTAATTTCACCAATATCGTCAATATTAACATCACTAAGGTCAATCCCTTCAATATCCGTAATTCCAAAATAATGAAAGGGAATAACTAACTCGTCTTCTAAAGCTTCATGTAACCGAACTTCTAATGCAACATTATTATCAAAAAGATCAAAAACATTATAACCGTCACTTCGCTCTGGGGTTGCTGTCATTCCTAAAGTAAACTTAGGATCAAAGTAATTTAAAACTCTTTGATATGTCGGACTAGTTGCATGATGAGCCTCATCAATGATCAAATAATCAAATTCATCCTTTTTAAATTCATATAAGCATTTAGAAATGGTTTGAATAGTAGCAAATACATAATCGACGTTTCGCTGCTTATGATTACCCGTTAGGAGACCAAATGTCAGACCTTCATTCGGAAGAAGCATTTCAAACGTATCTTTCGCTTTTTTTAATATCTCTTCCCTATGTACAATAAAAAGAAGCTTTTTTGGTTTAAATTTTTTCACATCAAATGCTGACATATATGTTTTTCCCGTACCGGTAGCCGCAATAACAAGTGCCTTTTTTTCTCCATAGCTTCTAAGTCTTTCTAAGTTCTCGGTAGCACGCTTTTGCATTCTATTTGGGACTATATATTGTCTTTTTTCAAAAATCATTTGATGACTATTTTCAGCCCTTTTGAAGTTTTTTAAAAATTCCTCATATCTTTTAATGAAATCTATATCTGCATCCTCACTCATTTCCCAAAGAGTTTCATATTCTTTTAAAACATCCTGAACAAAATAGGCATTCTCTTTTGTAATGATCTCAACGTTCCACTCAATATTACTTTTTAAAGCGCTTTGTGTAATATTGGATGAACCAATAATTACTTTGTAGCTATCTTTATACTCAAATATGTATGCTTTCGTATGGAAACCAATTTCTTTATCCGTCACAAAAACCTTTAAATCGATATTTTTAAACTGTTTAATTTTTTCTAAGGCCTTTACATCTGTAAAATTGAGATAAGTGGAAGTAATAATTTTCCCTTCAACTCCCTTATCTTCAACTTCTTTTAATGGATCAAGGAGAAGCTGTAAGCCACTGAAATTTATAAAGGCAACACTAAAATAAAACCGTTGACATTCGTTCATCGATTTTATTAGTTCTTTTAATAGATTCCCCTTCTCTGAATTAACAATTAACTTTTTTTCCACCGCTTCCATTTGATTGCTCCTGCCTATTAGTATGTTTATACTCAATTTACATTTTTTATCGGATTATAAGCGAATTGTACTATATTTTAGGATAAATAAAAAGGTTATCTCTCAATGAAAAAAGGCGTACCAAATGTAGTACACCTTTTTCACACAATTATTATTCATCTGATTGATCATCATCATCGTCTTCCGGAGGAAGGGATGGATTGATCTTATAATCTTCTGACAATTCCTTGATTCTGTCCATCAATGCGCTGCGCAGCCGGGCGGCCCGGTTGATTTTGCTCTCAACGGCTTCTTTTTGTTGTGAAATCGGGATGAGGAACCCGTTTTTCATCAGCACGTCACAGGAACGGGACGTTTTGCGAAGCGCTTTATAGATATGAGATAGCGACAACCATATGCACTCCGGGTTTTTCGGTGAGGCAGTCGGAAACATGTAAATGTCATGTTGCTCACAGACAGCAATTGGCAACAACGATTTAAGCCCGGTCAACTGTCTCGTCCCTTCCTTTTTCCCTTCATAACTCGAGCCATTCTCCACACAATTGTATTTGATAATATTCAGCGGTTTATCCGCGATAATCAATGTTCCATATAAATCGACTACTTTCGTATGTAACTCTCCATACTTCGTCCAAACCGGCAACAAAGCCATTGTCGTTTTCAAAATATCATAGTTTTCGATTTTTTTTATTTTAAGTCAGCTCCTTTTTTAGAATTTGGATGTTTTAAAATTCTAAAAAAAGGGGTATACTGTGTATAAGTTGGGTATACCCCAGCCGTTTGTACCCTTAAGTAGCGGTCCGGCAAGACATTCTACTTAAGGGTATTCTTATGTACAATTCACATTGACCTCACCCCCTAACTGATTCAAACCAGTCTACGAGTTTAATAACATTGGCACGTTCATGTTCAAGATAGAAATAGCCTTTTTTCCCTTTCCTTCGTCCTTTAAATTCCCTCCATTTTTTATTCGAATAGTCCCAGTTAACCGCTTTTAATTTATCCATGCGCTGTACAACCGTTTTTTTCTGCTCGTTTACCGAAAGATTTTTCGTACCTTTAATGGCATAATAGGCCAATGCCAGCTGAACGGTATGGCTTGCTAGCATTGTCACCTCATAATCACCGATCGTCTCCGGCGGTTGTAGCTGAAATAAGCATTGAAACCATGTATTAATAATGTCGACGTGATCTTCTCTTGATTTCTTCCTCGTGATTTTTTCAGGCACATCCATCTTTAATTCACCAATTAAAAAAACGGTGACAATAAGCCGGAGCTGCGAAAGTGAAAGGAGATTCCGGTTGGGCGGCTTAATTAACGCCCGTTTCTCTGTTTCCACACCGGCCCGTTTTAATGATTCGTTTTGCAATAAAACAAGATTCGTAATTTGATTAATTTCCGTTCGCGAATCATAAGCAATAAGCTTAGAGAGGGCAACTTTTTTACCTTTCGTATTAAAATCAACAAACAATTGATCTCGGCTTTTTTCTGTTAAACCATGAAACACTTGAAATGCGAGGGAAGATTCCTTGAATGATTTTAACTGTTTATACGCCTCCTCCATCTCCCGGTCATCATGGCTGTCCGTCTTATTCATAATCGTTTGATGAAGCAATCGGATCGCTTCAAGCCGTTGGGATCCGTCAATCACCTGGTATTTTCTTAATGTCTTCGATTTTGAAGGATCGTCCATTGTATTGACAACAATTGGTGGAATATAAATATGATTGGTTTTTTCGTTATCCATAAAATATTCTTTCAATTGCTTAACCCGTTTTGCATAAGAATCCCTTAATTCAAATTGATGATTTTTCATCATAACAATAATTTCTTCAAGCGAAAGTGTCATATAAGACTGAGTGACTGATTCAATACTCATAATGATCTCGCCTTTCGTTTTGCCATAATTTGATCTATAAATTTATTGGCGATGGATGTAATTGCCGTTATAGAAGAATGGTTGATTAGTAGTTTTTTATTCGAATCAAAGAGGGTTGCAAAGAGTGGGTCATCATGACGCCATGTGCACGAATCTTTTAATATTCCTAACAAATCAATGGCTTCTTGATGTGTAACTTGATGATACCGTTTAATCAAATAGACAGTGTAGGCAAGTGCGATTTGGATGCCGCTTAATCCGCAGACATATCGTTTCCGGTCATGCATTTTAGAAGGAAATAACTCCAGCCATTTCAGAAAAAACGAGCAAGCGACTGTATGCGCTCCATCCGGATTTAACCCTTTAAAGTATGGATCCCCTTTTTTCACCGTTAATACGCCTTCGAACAGGGCGGTGAGACATCTTTTCATTGTTGTCATCGTCGTAATTGAAGCGCTTTCTTTTGAAATTCGCGATAGTCGCTCTTCAATATCAAGCTCATCCCGTAACGATTCTACAACTTTTCTTGTCAATTCCGCATACTTATCTCGATGGTCGTACTGTAAAATTAGTCCGCTATGTAATTCTTTTCTTTCCATATTGATATCAGAGAACAGCTGTTTCTCTTCCTCTGGCGTTAAATTCAAATAGATTTGCATAGTGACCGGATAGTCTTCCAGCTTTTTAATCATTTCATTGTAATGTTCCAATTCTTCTTTATATTGGACGGAATCTTCTAACGTAGTTTTTTCCCCTCCGAGCTTCCTGTAAGTGGAAGAAAGTGCCAAAATTCGATGTTGGCCATCGAGGACATACAGTTTGTCCCCTACCTTCATCTCCCAACCATTACCAACCTGTTTTAAATTGCCCCGGGAAGAAAAGACACATGGGGAAAAGTAAAAGAATCCTGTCTCGAGTGACTTCATAATAAAATCACGGATCGCAGCCCGTTTCTGTACATCCAATTCACGCTGTACATGTCGATCAACTTCAAATAACGATTCTAAATACTTATATTTCATTTGCGTAACAAGGACTTCTTTACCAAATTGTTTGTAAATATATCCATTAATCCTAGTTGTTAACTCATTTTCCATTTGATCCTCCTCCCAGAAATTATTATACATGACTTTATACCTAATTTGAATACTATTTTTACAATTTTCTATAAATTCAGGCGAACTATTTTGGTTTTAGTAGATTGTTGACAATGTCAACAATTTATTGTATGTTTGAAATTTTAACAATTTACATTTTTTGTTTCCTTATATAAACTGCACTGTTCTCTTAAAATACAGTCTTCATGAATCGGCTTTGGTTTGCAAATGGTTCGTGTGAAGTCTATTAATGCATAATTAAATTCTTTAAAATGTTTCTCTGGTGTGATTCTATCCGCGAGCAGGATGAACCATTTTTTACGCCTTGTTTCCCCGTCCGTCGGAAATCCGAAATATCGTCCATACAGCCTGACAATGTTGCTGTCAATGATGACATCACGAACACCGAGATGTAACGATCTATATGCTGCGGAAATATAATCACCAATCCCCGGTAACTTGAGCAATTCATCCTTCTCACCCGGTATATCTTTATGAACTATCGCCTCTGCAAGCTTTCGTAACGTTGCCTCTCTCCACCGTAACCCGAGATGTGTCAAAACATTCGGGTTCTTATCCTTTAAAAATTCAAGTGGAGTCCCATATTTTTTCGTGAATGATTCATAAACTGGATGAACTTG
>NZ_JBBHZM010000070.1:0-8076 GCF_049843615.1 Fictibacillus sp. Mic-4
GAGATTGAAATCACAAGTGATGTTCAAAAAATACAAGAGAGCTTAATGACGGGGTTCGTGATGATTCAAGTAAGACCGGACGACAATGTATGCGTGCTCGTTCCTGCCCCGGCGAAAGCGAACAGGCAAGTAACCATTCCAGAAGTGGAGTATAGTGTTCTTGGTCCTAAAGAAGCGTTTGTTGAAGCGCTTGATACGAATTTAAACATGGTCCGCAAACGGCTTCCGATTCCTGAATTACAAATGAAGGAATTGAATATCGGCTCTCTGACAAAAACGAAAGTTGCCGTTTTATATATTAATGGAATTGCAAACGAGCAAAATGTCAATACAATCGTGCAGCGAATCCAGGATGTTCAATACGATCAAATTGTTGACAGCTCATTTATTAGACAAATGATTGTTGACAATAAAAATTCGCCTTTTCCACAATTGGTGGACACAGAACGGCCCGATCGTATCGCCAGTGTATTGGCCGAGGGAAAAATCGCCGTTATGGTAGACGGTTCCCCACAGGTTTTTTACGGTCCAACGACGCTTATTGAGTTTTTTTCATCAACGGAAGATTATTTTTTAACCTGGCATATCGCTTCCGCCGTTCGCTTGATGCGCTTGCTTGCGGTCACTCTTTCTGTTATAGCAACGCCTTTATATGTCGCGGTTCTGACCCATCATTATCAAATGATTCCAGATAAACTATTGGATACATTGATTGCTTCAAGAAGCGGAATCCCGTTTCCGCCGATTTTGGAAACGATTGTTTTGGAATTAACCATTGAGCTACTGAGGGAAGCGGGAGCCAGGCTACCGACAAAAGTCGGCCAAACGATCGGTATCGTTGGCGGTATCGTCATTGGGACGGCAGCAGTACAGGCCGGAATTACAAGTAATGTTTTGTTGATCATTGTTGCCCTTTCAGCCCTTGCGTCTTTTACGACACCGGTCTATCAAGTCAGTTTTACCATCCGGGCGATCCGCTTCCCCTTTCTACTTTTTGCGCAGTTTTGGGGACTTCTTGGCGTATCGATGTGTTTTGCTTTTTTCGTTTCCCACTTGCTTCGCTTAACGTCACTTGGAAATCCGTATATTGAACCCGTCTATCCACTAAGGCTGAAAGATCTTAAAGATGGGTTAATTCGTCTCCCATTTTCAATGCAGAAAACCCGGCCGAAGCAACTACGTCCTGAAAATCCGATCCGTTTCCGTGATGAAAAGAAAGAGGAAACGAAACAGCAGGCGAATTTTATTGTAAAATGGGCGTCACAAAAAGACATTGATGAATTTTAGACAGAAAATAGGTGGTTCTATGTTACCAGACGACTCCAAAAAAGTTTCCCCTTATTTTGCTTTTTTTCTTATCCATAAGATCCAGATCGGGGTCGGCATCCTTGGATTTGAACGGTATATTGCCCAATCAGCCGGTCATGATGCATGGGTCGCCATTATCATCGCCGGGCTATCGATCAACGTGATCATCTGGTTTTGCTTTCGCATTTTAATGAAAGGAAAGAATGATATTATTGGCATCCAAAAAGAGTTGTTCGGTAAATGGATGGGAGGAATGTTCAGTTTTTATTTTGTCATTTATTTTTTTTGTTTTGTTGTAACCCTTGTCCGAACATATGTCGAAGTCATTCAAGTATGGATGTTTCCACATATGTACACATGGGTTCTTTCGTCCTTTCTCCTGATTCTCGGATATTGTTACGTTTCAGGGGGTTTTCGGACCGTAACGGGGATTTGCTTTTTAGGGATCATCTATACCTTCCCCTCGCTTTTATTGAAAATATTTCCATTGACAGAATCCCATATCTCAAATTTACGTCCATTATTTGATCATCCTTTTTCCTCTTACTTAACGGCGGCGAAAGCGATGGCGTTGGAGTATCTTGGATTTGAAACCCTTCTTATGTATTACCCATTTCTGAAGACACCGGAAAAAGCAATAAAATGGGCCCATTTTGGAAACTTATTTTCTATTCTCATCTATCTTTTAACAGCCATCACAACCTTTCTTTATTACAATGAAGAAGAATTGGCCCGAACGATCTGGGCAACATTAACCCTCTGGAAAATTGTTGACTTTCCGTTTATGGAACGGTTTGAATATGCAGGCATCGCCCTCTGGCTATTTGCCGTGCTGCCCAACATTTGCCTGGCTCTCTGGGCGACAAGCCGGGGGATGAAGCAATTGTTTCATTTCAATCAACGGTACAGTTTAATCTGTATTATCATAGCAGCCGCATTTGCCTGCTCTTTTATCGAAGGCCGGCCCAATATCGATTGGTTAAATACCATTACATCAACAGCAGGGTTTTACACGGTTTATTTTTATATCCCGGCCCTATTTGTTGTTCAATGGATCATTTATAAAGTGAGGAAAAAGAAGTCATGAGAAATAAATGGATTACCTTTTTAGCCTTTCTTGTTTGCTTAAGTGGCTGTACGGCAGAACCTAAAATCATTGAAGATCTTCAATTAGTACAGGCCATTGGTTATGATGATGCAGGGAAACACCGTGTAAAAGCAACGGTTGCCTCTACGATCACACCGAAAAACCAGGAGCAAGCCATGCCAAAAAATGTTACATTTACAGCTGAATCCTTTACGAGTCAAAACGTGTTACATGTGTTGCAATCTGAGTCACCAAGGCCATTAGCGGTGGGCCGCGTAGGAGTCGCATTATTCAGTGAGAAATTGGCAAAGCGGGGCATCCTTCAGTTTATCGATGGCCTTCAGCGTAATGCCGATATCGGCCGGGACATCCCGCTTGCTGTTGTAAAGGGGGAAGCAAAAGAAATGTTGGAACTTCAAACACCTGTAAATCAAATTCCTGCCAAATACATATTGGACTTAATCGAGCAAAACCAAAAGGAAAACATCCCTAATTCTGATCTCCATTCTTTCCTTTACCATTTGTATGGCAAAGGATTAGACCCGTTTATGCCTTTGCTTGAGCTAAAGGATGGATTAATAAAAATTAAAGGGATAGCCCTTTTCTCAAATGGTAAGTATGTTGATGATATTAACTATGAAGAAGCATTCATCTTCAAACTACTGTTTGAAAATTTTAAAAAAGGATCTTTCGAAGCGAGGATAGGGAAAAATAAATATATCAACATTGAAAATATTTCATCAAAAGTAAACTATCACGTAATCAACGGAAACACCAATCCAAAAGTAACGATTACCGTGAAATTGATGGGCTTGATTAACGAATCGGAAGGAATTAGTTTAAATGTTAAGAAAAAAGAAAGCGTAGAGGAAAGAACACGAAAGCTGATTAATGGAAAAGCAAAAAAGCTTTTGCGCCGGTTTCAACATGAGAGGATCGACCCGCTAGGAATTGCAGATCAAGCAAGAAGCCAAACGAGAAACTTTAACTTTGCAGCGTGGGAGAAACGCTATCCAACGATTCCAATTGATTTTAAACTGGATATCAATCTTGTAGAGGCAGGAATTGTGGAAGAGAAAAAGTAGCTTCCGTTTTGCAAAAAATTTTGCGGCTAAAAAAACAAAAGCCCCCGAAATGGGAGCGTTTACGTTTTGATTTCTATTGCGAATTCGTATCTGGTCCAGTCGCAATTCCTTGTTGGAGTTGTTGCCCCGCCTGCTCCAGTTGATGACCCGCTTGCTGTAATTGCTGTAGCTCTTCATAAGAAACACTGGTCCCCGATTCAGATTGCAACTGCTCGATTTGTAGTTGCGCTTGCTTAAGCTGCTTCTGCGCATATGGATATTGCTGAGGATTGGACGTATTGGCCAGGGCCTGGCTGGCGGCTTGCCTTGCCTCTTCGGAAGCTTGAATAGCTTGCTGGAATTGTTGCTTTCTCTCTTGTTCATTTCGTTGAGCCATCTTCATTATCCCCTTCTTCTGTAATTAATGACATTTATTAAGTTTTGCAAATCTCTTTTCATTTATCCCGTATCCGATTTCAAATTCTCATTTTCTTTCACCAATTTGGGAATACTTACAATAACAGAAAGGAGATATTTTCCATTGAAAAACGTACAGTGGTTGAATCAATCAAGACGGCAAAAAGCGTATGTCAGCATTCTCGGAACGACACAGCTACATTTAAGAAACCCTTATATCGTCGCCTGGTGGTCAGCGGCTTTTCCGGGATTCGGCCATCTTCTTCTTTCTAAATACTTGCGCGGATTTGCCTTGTTTATTTGGGAATTTGTCATCAATACCCAATCGCATCTTAATCAGGCTATCGTCTATTCATTTACAGGCAAATTCGATAAAGCGAAAGAGGTGATCGATCATCGATGGTTGCTGTTATATATTCCGGTTTATGTTTTTGCCATATGGGACAGCTATCGGACAACAATCGATACAAATAAAATTTATTTAGCCGCCAATCGTGAAGATGCCGATTTTCAATCATTTGTTATTCATCCTTTAGAGATCAATTATTTGGATAAGCGAAACCCGAGAATCGCAGTTTTTTGGACGTTATTTATGCCCGGGTTGGGCCAACTTTATATTCACCGCATCGGCGTTAGCTTTTTCCTTTTAATCTGGTGGATCGCCCTTGTTTATTTGTCGCATTTTTTAGAGGCTGTTCATCTCCTTGTGTCCGGTGACATCGGGAAATCTACAGCTATTTTAAAGAATGGTTTTTATTTATGCCATCCGTTTACGTTTTGCGATTTACGATTCGTATGTGAACACGGTTGAAAACAACAAGCTATTTGAAGATGAGCAACGTCATTTTTTGCAAAAAAATTTTCAACATCCTTCGTTTAAAATGCCAGTCGCCAGGAGGGAATAGTTTTGCATGTGCTGTCAACGTTTGAACATTCACATTTTATTGAGTTAGCCATCACTTCATTAGTGCAAAAAGGAATTCCAAAAGAAAATATTCTGGCTGTTCCTCTTTCGAATACAAATGAAGAGAGGAAACTCTTTGATACGATTCATTATGCGGACGGGATCAGTCTGTTTGATAAAGGGGCCGCAATCGGGACTGCTCTTTCCGTAGTAGGAGCAAGCATTGGGTTCAAGCTTCAATGGGGGCCCATTTATTGGGGGTTAATCGGGGCGGCCGCCGGCTTTTCCATAGGTGTTATCCTGAATCTGTTGATCTACAAAATTTTCCGTAAACAGCGGCTTATGAAACGTGGAAAAAAACCGGAAGTCATTTTAATCATTGAATGTGACCATAGGGAAGCGGAAATGATTTTGACCACATTAAGGAATCATTATGCCCTGGGGGTAGCGAAACTAAATGTTGAAGGAAGTTGAAAGCTATGATTTTAGCGATTATTTCTATTCTAGTGTTTAATGCCATCGCTTTTTTCCCTGAAAAAAGAATGAATAAGCTTGAAATTTATAGCACTTCCATCTTCGCTGTCATCCTCGCCTTTTCGGTCGATTACATTTTAGAAGTAACCTTTCACTTATACGGCTATTTTCAAAAAAAGGCGCAATATACGGATTTGTTGGTTACATTAGGGATTTATCCGGCCATTGACATTATTTTTTTAAACTTTTTCCCATCTACCCGCCGTTTTGTAACAAAAACCCTCTACATTGCAGGCTGGTCGGCCTTTGCCCTTTTTTATGAATGGCTGTCTGTAAAACTGGGCTTATTTTATTATAACGGCTGGAAATGGATTTATTCGGTTCCGATTTATCCCTTTTTATATTTGTTGTTGCTTGGTAACTTAAAATTAGTGAGGCGGCTCTGGTGGTCAGATGTCTCGAAAGAAAAGCTTAAAGTATAGCGGGTGTCTTTTCTTATATAGGTTGGAACCCTGGTTATCTTTTGTCTCATACATTTTCAATTTTTCATCCAAAGTCTGACTATATGGTTAACGGTGAGAATTTTGAAGTCGCAACATGAACGGGAAAAGCTAACCAGTTGTGGTATAATAAAGTCAATTTCTTTTATCAATGAAAAGAAAGAAGGTGTTTCTTTTGAAATTACCAGAAGATTTCGTGACAATTGATGAATTTTATAAAATGAGGGAAACAACCAATCGATTGCTAGAGTATGTCGATGGTATAGTGTTTATGTCTCCTTCCCCATCAACGAAGCATCAACGGATTTCTGGAAGACTTCATGCCTGGCTATTCAATTTTTTAGAACGAAGGAAATGCGAAGTGTTCCATGCTCCGTTTGACGTGGAACTTTCCTCAACGAACATGAACGAAACAAAAATTGTCATCCCTGATATATCGGTCATTTGTGACAAAAACGGGTTAATGGAAGACAAGTATGTCGGTTCTCCCAGCCTCATTATTGAAATCGTTAGCCCGTCTAATCAATCTCATGATTTAGTCTTCAAGTTAAATCTTTATATGCAATGCGGCGTAAAAGAATATTGGATTGTCAATCCGATGCTTAACAGCGTCCAGGTTTATGTACTTGATGAAGATGGCCAATATAAGCAATTGGACATGTTAAGGGAAAAAGGCATTATTCAATCCTCCGTTTTAGAAGGCTTTCAAGTGAATTTAGAGGAATTATTTGACTCCCTTTAGTTTTACATTGTTCGGGTATTTGTTTAATCTTTTCTGTTTGCTTTCGTCCCCCATTCGGGTAAGTGATTTTTTAAAATAGACTAATAACAAAACAAGAGAGGCTTTCACCTCCCTTGTTTTTATTCTTTTACGAATAATAAGATTTTCCCTTCATCAAGCTTTCTTTCATATTCTTCAGCTTCATATTGAGAAAGCCCCATTTCTTCCATTTTATTGCGAAGTTCGTCCCCTTTGGAGTTGAAGACATTTTTAACAGCTGTAGAAAGTCCCTCTTCCTTTATTCCGATGGTATTTACATTCGCACGGTCTGCTACTTGATTCGTTCTATCGTCTTGATGGGCCAACACATATATGTCCTTCTGGCTGATACCTTTTGATTCTAAATCTTGAACGGCTCCGATTACCTCTTGTTCAGTCAAATACTCTCTAACGGTTGGTTTTGCCATCATTTTATTTCTCCTCCTTTGGAAATTCAAAAATGATATCAAGCTTGTTTATCCTTTTCCCGTCCCCCTTCTTTTTAAACCTTAAATTGATAAACAGGTCTTTATTCCTATTTTAAAAAAGAAAGCAATTTCACGTTTTCTTTATGAAAGAGTGTGGAAATAGTTTAATAACTTCTTCAAAGGAGGCTAATAACCAATGAGCAATCCATCTAAAATGACGAGAGAAGAAGCAGGAAGAAAAGGCGGAGAAAAAGTTAAAAGAACTCAAGGGAAAGAATTTTATCAAGAAATCGGACAAAAGGGTGGAGAAAAGACAGCAAGAGAACACGACAAGAAGTTTTATAAGGAAATCGGACAAAAGGGCGGTGAGAAAACAAAGCGTGAGCATGGCAAAGAGTTTTACCGGGAAATTGGTGAAAAAGGTGGAAAAGCAAGCGGACAAAATGAATAGGGTAAATAAGAGCGGACAAGCCGGCCGCTCTTATTTTTGATCATTTACAAGCCAATCATTTTTTTGTCGTAATTATGAAGCACAACAATTGATTTAAAGCCCATTTTTAAATAGCGAAACTTGAGTAAAAGAAATCCGGATGGCCAATACTAAGCCTGATAAAGGAGGTATTGGCAATGACAGGTTTGCTAATAAAGATTTTTGTTTGTCCTACTATATTAATTATTGCATCGTTTATTTTGCCTAATGTCCATTATTCATCTGCATATCAGGCAGCCATTGTCGGGCTTGTGCTTGCACTGGTCGGTCATATGATGGAAGTCATGCTGCTAAGGGAAGATACACTTGTATTAAGCGCGGTTTTAGATTTTTTCGCTTCAACATTGATCGTTTATTTTGTATCCGCATGGCTTCCTAATACAACTGTAACATTTCCAGGAGCCATTCTTACAGCAGTTTTATTAACCATTGCTGAAATCCCGCTGCATCGCTATTTAGTTAGATCCGGACAAGCGCGAAAATCAGCAATTTAAATTAACGATTAAAAAAACTCCTTTTATTGAAAAGGAGTTTTCAGCTTGTAGACAAAGTCCATAATGTGGACTATGTCTACAAGCTTTTTTTATAATTAAAGTAGAATTTTCTTTGTGGGGGTTAGGTGGATGTTATCAAAGCGAGAGGAA
>NZ_JBBHZM010000071.1:0-7931 GCF_049843615.1 Fictibacillus sp. Mic-4
AATCGATTTTCAAGCTCTCCTAAAGGAATATGGTAAGCACCTGGGATTCTCCCTTGTGCAACTTCTTCATGTTCACGAACATCGATAATACTTTGTGCTTTTCCTTGCCTTACTTTTTCAGATACTTCTTTTGGTAAAATCTCAGCAACTTTTGACTTAGTATTCATTTCGTCACTCCTTATGTTGAAGTAATACAAGTCATACTTAGAATTCTCTTTTATCGGTTAAATATGTTTATTTGCCACGTCCATATAAATCCAAAATAAGCTTCTAATTGTAACTTTTATCACACTAATTGATTTTAGTAATGTTAATATCACAATACTAACAGGGGTATAAAGTTGAACTGGAGTGATTAAAATGAATAAAAAAATAATAATAGTAGGTGGAGTTTTAGGTGGAGTTTAATTTTGTTTGAAATATTAGGTGGATTAACCTTAGGGCTATAAAAGACATTTATTCGGGAAAGCAGTAAAAGTGAATGTCTAAACAAGGAGGAAAACAAATGAAAATAAAAACAAATCAACGTGTCGTTGCCGTTTTAGCCTTACTCCTTCTTGCCGGATATGGTGGCATCGATCATATGATGTACTCTGGTGGCATAAGCCCAAATATGTATGCTGGACATGATGGCAGTACCGGAAATGCAAGATGGCATGATAGAAATATTTCAAAGTCCTGAAATGATAGATACGATAAATAAAATAGTAAACGAAAAATAAAAAAAAGGACGGCGATAGTTTTTTATCGTCGCCCGTTTTTTTCAAAGTAGTTATAAAATATTTATTTCTTGACAGGCAAATTCACAGTTTCTATATACTTTTATTAATACAATTAATTAAACGATCCTCAATATCTTTTGCAAGCTTTATGATTTCATCATTATTCACAAGCTTAATAAGTGCTGTTGGTCTAGGCATCCCTATCTTAGTTTGCCCATTGTCACTGTAAACAACAATTTTACATGGTAAAAAATACCCCACTAATAAGTTTTCATTTAAAACTCTCTGAGCTTCATGTGGATTACAGACTTCTAAGACCTTATATTCCTGATTAAAATCTAGTCCCTTCTCTTGAAGTTTGTCTTTGATATCAAACATCCACAAAACGCCAAACTTCTCTTCTTTCAAATTAGTTTCTAAACTTGTTACTGCTTCATTAATACTCTTTTTTGTTTCAACGGTATAGTCAAACATTTTTTATCCTCCTTAAAATTTAATGTTTTTAGCAATTATTGCATAAATTGATTGATTTAAATGCACAAGTTTTGGATGAAAGCCGTTTTGTTCTAATAACTTTTTCATGGTTATAGACGGTACTTTCTGTTCTATTGAAGGTCCTATCTCTGATTCCACCGCTTCCCATTCTAACAATACAAACATTCCACCTGGCTTTATAATCCTACGAATTTCTCCGAGTGCAGCTTTTATATCAGGCACTTCATGTATGACAAAAGCTATTAACGCTTTATCTATCTACAATATTCTTTTCCAATTTTATATCCTCAAGATTACTTTCAACATACCTGATATTACTTATGTTCTCCTTTTCTGCACGTTCCATTAATAATTTCAACATCCTGGGTTCAATATCTACAGCATAAACCATCTTAGATTTTTTCGTTAGTGAAAGTGTAAAATAGCCGTTACCCGCACCTAGATCAGCGACATTTTCAAACTCTTCAAGTTCTAATAATTCCAATGCCTTATTGGGTGTTATAAGCTTTTTTCTCTTTGGATCAAAGAGCCTATATGCTCTATTTGGATCAGTTCGATGAGACAGAATCATCCCCCCTTCCATTATATACGTATACCCGTAATGGTATAAATTAATTATAAAATGAGTAATAAGATACTACAAGCCTTAAGTTTGGTCTTTGTCGTACATTGAGTAGGATTTTTCAATAAATCTTTTATATTGATTCAATACTCTGTTCCTACCTTATTAATGTTTCATTCATTCGAACTGCTGTTATGATTCCTGCAATTAGAGGTAATAGAGCAACTAAACCAATTGCCCAACTAATATTAAGCATATCTGCAATAAATCCTGCAAATAATGCTCCAAATGCATATCCACTATCTCTCCAAAAACGATAAACTCCCATTGATGAGGCTCTCCATTCTGGTTGTGCTATATCACTAATTGAAGCTTGTAAGGTTGGATATACCATTGCGGTTCCTAGTCCTAGAAGAATAGCTGCTATGAACCATAGGCTATATTCGTTTACAAATAAAATCATCCACAGAGAAAGAGCTTGAAGCCACATTCCACCAACAATGAACCACTTTCGTCCGATCTTATCACTTAACGCTCCGGTAAACAGTTGGAAAAATCCCCATGAAGCTGGATAAATCGCAACTAACACTCCAATTTCTGATACGGTTAAGCCAACACCTGTAAAGAATAATGGGAAGAGTCCCCAAGCCATACCATCTTTAAGGTTTGTGCTTAATCCTGCAAAAGTGATGCTAGATAAACTTTTATTCTTAAACGTAGTTATTTTGAACACTTCTTTTGCAGATAAAGTCGGACCATTATTGGATGATTTTGTTTGAAGCTTTATATGTTCTTCTGTATCTCTTACAAGTAATGATAAGATAAAACCGATTACCACAATAATAATACCTAAATAAAATGGTTCGGGGCGGTTAGAAAAATTTGTTGCAACAAAACCAGAGACACCAGCCATTACAGCTACTCCTATATACCCTGCAAATTCATTTAACCCTACAGCAAAACCTCTTTGAGTAGGTTTCGATAAATCAATTTTCATATTTACGGTCATGGACCAAGATAATCCTTGGTTGATACCTAAGAAAATATTTGCAACTACAATCATCCACCATGAGGTCGCAAATATAACCAGCAAAGGAACTAATAAGCCGATACTCCAACCGATAAGAAGGACTTTCTTTCTTCCTAATCGGTCTGCGATAGCACCTGCAAAATAATTCACAATAGCCTTTGAAAATCCAAAACTAATAATAAAAGATAATGCCGCACTAGCCGATGCCAAACCAAAATCTTCTTCACCAATAATCGGGAGAATGGTTCTTTCTAAACCAACCATTGAACCAACAAAGAAGTTCGTAACAACTAGAAGTATGAAATTTATTAAATTTTCTTTAATTCCAATTTGTACTTTACTCAAACCATTCACCTCCAAAAAGGGAGAACCAAATAGAGGTTCTCCACTTTATTATTTTCCTTGATTTGTTTTTCTCATCTCTTTAAAACCTTCTGGTTGTGGTGGTACGTTCGTTGTCATAAAATCAACAAATTCCTTCTCGTTATCAAATCTCATTGCTTCATTGTGACGTTTTTCAAATCCAATGGTTGAAGAAGGTTTCCCACTTAAACCACGTCCACAAACTGATCCTGAAAACGCTCCAGGATAAATTTCAACATGGTCTTCTAATTGAGTGATCTTTTTTAAGCTTTGATACAAATCTTTTGCCCCTTCTTCAATAGATACAGCCAATTCAGTTCTACCTGCATCTCCAACCATTAACGTATGACCTGTTAAGACAAACCAAGGTTCATCAGCTCGACGTTTATCAGAAACCACGATAGAAATGTGCTCTGGTGTATGACCTGGGGTATGCAAGAACTTTAATAGTGTATTTCCAGCTAATAATTCATCCCCGTCTTCTACTGGAGTAAAGTTAAAGCTTGTTTCTGCTGAAGAATGAAGGACATATTTTGCACCTGTTTTCTCAGCTAATTTTCTTGCACCTGATACATGGTCAGCATGAAGATGTGTATCAATTACATAAACAATATTCATGCCTAACTTTTCAGCTTCTTCTACATAAAAATCAACTTGATCTTCTAGTGGGTCTACCACCACTCCTTGTGATTGACTTCCACACCCAAAAAAATATGATGCTGCTACTGGATTAGTGTGTAAATATTGACGAAATAACATTTTTAATTCCTCCTTAAAATTAATGAATATAATCAGATTGTTTCCACTCATGAACCCCTTCTTCCATGCGATAAGCTTCGTATCCAAGGGAGTTTAATGTTTCTACTGCTTGTGTTGCAAAAGCACAATAAGGTCCACGACAATAAGCAATTATTTTTTTATCTTTTGGAAGAGAAGAAATATGCTCCTCTAGATCTTCAACAGGTATCGATAGAGCTCCCGTAATATGTTGATTTTTATATTCATCTTCTGGTCTAACATCAATTAGAACAGCCTCACATACATTTGTCTATATTTTTAGTAGCAGAAGCCATGAATGGACTGGCAAGAGCTATTTTCTTCGGAAAACAAGGCGAGCTTAGGGAACGAACCATACAGCATCAATTGCAAAGGGCCAGTGCCTTAAACATAATTATCAATGCCATCAGTATCTGGAATACTTTACATCTAACAAAGGCAGTTGAATATCAAAAACGGTCAGGTAGTTTTAATGAAGAATTATTGCACCATATGTCACCTCTAGGTTGGGAACATATTAATTTACTTGGAGAATACCATTTTAATTCGGAGAAAATGGTCTCGTTAGATTCTTTAAGGCCATTGAAACTTTCTTAACGTTGTTAAAACTGGGGGAATCGTCTTGAAAATGGGCTTAGCGTTGTAAATCCGCATTTTCCTGACGCTACCCCAACAACAAAGGACGGAAAAGCTTTGTTTAATAAAATCGTTGATTTAGGATGGGAAGGGTGTGTTTATAAAAAATTGGTGAAGGCACACCTTATCAATTAGATACACGAAGCTACAATTGGCTTAAACATAAAAATTATCAATTTGAAACGGTTGAAATAATCGGAATCCGTAAAAAAGGGGAATTTGGATGGTCCACTGCTCGACAAGGTAAATATGTAGGAATCATGGAATTTGTTCCGCCCAATGCTCGTACTGCGTTCCATAGAATAGCAAAACAAATCATAAAAAAAGAAACCGACGATTGGATTTAACTTAGATCCCATCATAAAATGCAAGGTGAAATTTCAGAGCTATACAAAAAGTGCCTAATGAGGTCACCATCCTTTCAAGAATTCATTTTGAAGAAATAATCTCCCGTCGGATAAATATGGTAAAATAAAAACGTACAATAGAAGCTCCTCAAGGGTGGTAGCTCATCCCCTATAGAAAGGGGGTGAGGCTGCGTGTCGGTTTATGAAGCCATTCAACTTATGCTAACCTTCGGTATGTTAATCATGGCCATGCTGACATTTAACAAAAAGAAATAACCACCCTTGAGCCTGCCAGCCTGGTGGTTATTTCATCTTAAGATTGAGCTACACCCTTGATCGGGCTAATTCTATTGTACATTGACCGCTTGATGTTCCCGCATCGGCGGTCTTTATTATTATTATGTTTTTTCCCTGTTTCTATGTTCATTATACAACAAAATTCTGACTTGTCTAATTGGTTTTACCCCAAAAACACGGAGCAGCGTAGTTTTCTTATCTTCTGAATTGGTTAGAATGAGGATTGAATCATAACAAGGTCGCCATTTGGCGGCCGTTTTTCAACTTGAATTAAACTTTACAAATTGACAAAAAACAAAAGGCAATCGGGGGAGCGATTACCTTTTGGATCAATGGAATGATACAGCATATGCCTAAAGCTTATTTAATGCCCCTTTAACCATTCACTAAAATTTACCTTGTATATATTCGAAGGGGAAAAAGGATATAGATGATAACGGCAAATGTGTATAGTTTGTACTAAGTTTTAAGAGAGATGCGCCTCCAGGCTCCAGCCATCCTTGAAAAAACAGTTGAGAAAAATACAAATAAAGATGGATTCAATGCTTTCCTCAAGCATACTAATGTTCTGTATGTACTTCCTAACCTAATAAAGCTCCCTCTAATTCTTTTCTGGACAGGACTACTTTCTATCTTTCCCCTTTAAAGTTTCAAGAATCTCTTCGAGTAATTCATATGTTTTTGAAGCATCTATACCTCTTCTTACCGCTGTTTCAATAATTACATACTGGATAAAAAGAAATAAAACACCTAAAACGATCATCCAAGGAACTGATAAATGCATTTTTTTCCTCCAATAAATATTTTTTAAATTTTTAAAAAATTCTGTACCATCTGTGTTATTATAATATAGAAAAGGGGGAAAATGGATGAAAAGAATACTAAGTTTTACAGGTTGTCTTTTTGCATTTTTTATTTTTTTTACACTTCAAAACCATGCTCATGCTGCCGAAGCAAATGTTAATGGAATTGTAATGACACAAGAGCAATATGATCGCCTTAAACAATTCGGTTTCTCCGATTTAGCAATTAGTCAAATGGATGAAACTGTATTTAACGAATTCAAAGACGTTGTACTAGAGTCTCAAAGTCAAATCACACAATATTATGAAGATGTAGAACAACCACAACAATACCAAATCGCCCAAAAATCCTCATTGAAAAAAGCAATAAATACAAACACGAATTACACATACAAAACAACTGAATTGACCAAAGAAGAATATTTCAAAAGAGTACAAGCTTTAAAGAATAAGCAAGGTACTAACAAAATAAATAAGAAAAAAATCCGACCATTTAGTTCTGATGATACTACCAGAACAAGTTACAGAAGGCTTGTTACATCTATTAATAGGTATAATGGAAATATTGAATTATTTCAGAGATTTGTGTGGGACATAATGCCTGAAACAAGAAGTTATGATGTTCTGACTATTTCCATCGATAATACATTTTCCCCAAAAGCAGGATCACAGCATGGTCAGCAACTATGGAGAACCTATAACCCTACATATGGGGACACTAGTAGTGGAAGTGCTTCTTATTATTCATCAAGTACCACATGGACTAAAGATGGTGCCGGGTATGGTGTCAGGATGAATTTAAAAAACGATGCTTCTAATTCAAAAGTTTTTGAATTAGAGGGATACATGCACTACAAAATTATGAGAAACTCCTCTGTAAGACCGTATTATATTAATGCATACGGTAATTACTCTCATGCAAAAAAATCAATTGATTCTAGTTTTTCATATGGCTTAGATTTTGGTGGGCCATCTATTAGTTGGTCTGGAGAATCTAGCACCAGTTTTGCTCCTATAACTACACATGCTCAAACAAAATATTAGGGATAGTACCAGCGTAGCTGACACTAGGGGCAAAGTAAATGGTAATCATTTGAAAAATCAATAAAAAATTAAGCCGGTATTCCTTAGTGTACGGAATATCGGCTATCTTATGTTGAAATCGCCTCTGTTGCACTAGTAACTTTATTTAAAATTCCATGTAGACGAATTTTTACTACCTATCTACCTCCCTTTAATGAATGGATAAATCTCATTAGGGAAAAGCTCCTTTTCCGAAATATCACAATTAGTACGATCATAAACCGGAACATATTTGAGTTTGGCTGGTCCGTTACTGGTATACCGATAAGCAGCCGGTTCTTCAGTCTCGGCTATAGGGAAACCGAGTTTTGCTGCACGAGTTTTTGTTAAAAAAATACGCTTCTTTTCATCTTCTAATCCGAACCAACGATGTCCCGTAAAAAACGGTTTACCAAAAAACTCCACTTCTTCCCGAGTATGAAAATTTAATGGATTTATATTTTTTTTAGTCATGCAAACCTCGAAACGAAAAGTCAGCGAAAGATTTTACAAATTAGCCGGTATTTAAAGGCGGCTTTGTGGAAGCCAGCGCATCTTTGGCTTCGAAAAATCAAAGGAAAAACCGTACCTTAACGAGCTCATAGTTGTCGTTCCTTTTGTCTAATTGTCAATAAAAACCAAATGGATGGAGCCACCTTTGTTTGGGTATTCCCTTTTTTGGCTCTTCATTAGAAAAAATATAAAACTGAAAATTCAAATAAAATTTATGCAACACTAGTGAGTAAAGCTATATAAAGAAGGAAATATGACTGTAAATCAAATTTGTGAAATTACAAATGTATCTAGAGCTTCTTTATATAGAAAGCTATCGGAAGG
>NZ_JBBHZM010000072.1:0-7783 GCF_049843615.1 Fictibacillus sp. Mic-4
TTTAGATAAATCTCATTTTTTAGTGGATCAGCTGATAAATTGCAAAAGTGGCCGTTATTCGAGAAAAAGTGGCTGATAGATTTCGAAATGATTTGCCAGGTTCGGGGCGAAGGATGAAAACAGGCACTACTTTCGACGTTGCAGAACCATCGAAAGTAGTGCCGTTTTCTATTTGGATTCAACAAGTTGTTCGGTTAACAAGCGAATGGCCGTTTTTCGGATAAGCTTCGGAAGGACATGAAAGGTATACGGCTTATAAACGCGTTCGGTCCATTGGTGGCCGTCTTTACCATAGACGCCCATGTTGATGGATGCGATGTTCAATTCCCGAATATCTTTAAATGGCGTCCTTCCAATTGAGTCCCATTCAGGAATATTACGAATCAACGAGAGAATTTCTTCGTCAGATTCATGCAAGGACAAAAAGCTTCCGTCGGCTAAATAAGGGAAGAACTTTTTAACTACAAATGTTTCCTTTGTTTCTTCTTCCATTTCAGCTGCAACTGTTTCTATCACTTGAAGTAACGCACGGTCGCGGATATTATCCTCTTTCAGATGATTGTGCGGCAAATAAGGCGGCGCGAAGAAAAGAATGACTCTCGGTTTCTTATCAGGATCGAGCTGCTGCAATGCTTCGACTACTTTAAAACAGAGCATCCGCAGCTCCGTTCCTTTATTTTCCCGGACCACCGCTTTTGTACAAGATGCTGTATCAATGCCTTTACGCTCAAGCTCATCGATAAAATCGGCTAATGTTGTCACTTCGATATTCCATAAAAGCGGTTTTGGCGGGAATCCGGTTTGTTTTAGAAAGGTTTGATATCGCTCATATGATGCATGTTCCACTTCAGAACAAGCTTCAATCGCAATAGCAGTCAACATGTCCATAACTTCTTTCGCCGTTCGTTCATAAATAAAATAATTAAAGTACAAATAGCTGCTTTTCGCTGTCTGGACATTATAATTTTCTTTCGTATCCCTCTGAAATAAACAGGTCGGCGGCATGCACAGTTCTCCTTTGATCCGTTCAGCCAAATCAAGATTGTTATGAATCCGTCTCGTTAATTCAGATGCAATGACATTTGGATCAATCCCAGTTAACGTGTCGCCGACATGAACTTCCCGGCCGTATATATAAAAACACGGAAGGAGCTTGCCTGCTGCTCCAGTGTAAATGTAGCGAGTGACGTCGCCTTCATATAATGGCGTGATGAAATCATCATTAATCGCTGCAACGAACTCTAAATTTTCTTGTACGCTTAAGCGTTTCAGCTCCGAAATGGCCGATTGCACACCGGCATGCTGGCTTTCTTCATCCGGGTTTAACATAAGAAGAATGTTTCCTGGAAGCTCGTCTAGATGTTCGCTAATGTAAAGAACATTTGCAAGATGGACGGCAATCCCGCTTTGCATGTCGACAGCGCCGCGGCCAAACAGCCAATCGCCAGAACGTGCATCATGTTGTACTTGTTGGTCAAACGAATAATTTGAAAAAAACGCCTCTAACGCATCGGGATTTAACGCGTCTTTTTTTAATGATCCATAATCTTCAATCCCGACTGTATCGATATGGGCATGAAAAATGACTGTTTTCGGTGAAGCGTATTTCCCGCGAATGAAGGCAAAAATATTTTTCCGGCCTAGCGGATCCCCGGGTATTGGCTGAGCCCATACGTTCATAGGGTGCTGTTTAAAATAAGGAAAGGTGAAAAGAGTTTGTTGAATGAAGTCGGCCACATTCACTTCACCTTTTGTTCCATTCACGCTTGGAATGCTAATCAGTTTTTTTGTAATCGTTTCCACTTGTTCAGCCAACGTTAGTTCTTTTAGTTCGTTATACATGATGTTCAACCTCTCACTTCTAGGAAACTTCGATTTTTCTTACTTCCTGCTGTTTTTTCTTTTGAACAACCAAATGGTAATACATATAGCAAAAAACAATAAACGGAACACTGCAGTAAATTCCGAGCCGCTGCTCTGGAATAAAGAGCAAGGAGACCAAGATAATGGCGTATAATCCAAACCCTAGGATTGGAACTATTGGGTAAAGTGGCGTCTTGAATTTTAAGTCTCTTAGCTTTCCGCCTTCTTTTACATACTGTTTGCGGAAGAGAAGCTGCGATAAGCAAATGGACATCCAGACGATGATTGTAATGACACCTGAAATGGAAATCAGCCACACATATACTGTTTCAGCCGCGAAAACGCTTGTTAAAAGAGAGAATGCCGAAACGCTAATTGTCATGACTAAAGCCCGGAGCGGGATGCCGCGTTTGGACAACTTTTTCAAAAAGGAAGGTGCCATGCCATCCATCGATAAAGACCATGCCATTCTTGATGCAGCGTAAGTGCCTGAATTCGCAACCGAAAGAAGAGCGGTAAGAATAACGAAATTCATAATATCTGCTGCATACGGGATACCGATTTGATCAAACACGGAAACAAACGGGCTTTCGGATAATCCGGCTTTGTTCCACGGAATAAAGGCATTGATAATCGTAATTGCTAAGACGAAGAAAATGATGGTCCGCCATATAATATTGCGAATCGAACGGGGCAGCGTTTTCCCAGGATCCTCGCTTTCTCCTGAAGCGATCCCGACAAGTTCCGTCCCCTGAAAAGAGTAGTTGACAGTAACCATCGTTAATAATATGGCTGTCACACCATTGGGAAAGAGCCCGCCATGGCTTGTGAAATTTGAGAAAAAGGGCGCGGCCTCATGTCCTTTTAATGGAATAATGCCAAAAACAGCAGCGCCGCCAAGGACGATAAAGGCAAGAATAGCTGTTACTTTAACACTGGAAAACCAGAATTCTGTTTCTGCATAACTTCGTGCAGATAATGCATTAACTGTAAAGATGATCGTGCCGAATAGAATACACCATACCCAGACGGGGATCTCAGGGAACCAGCGCTGCATCGTTATTCCGGCTGTTGTAAATTCGAGGCCGGCCGTATTTGCCCAGCTTAGCCAATAAAGCCAGCCAATTGTAAAGCCGGTCGACGGGCCAATATATTTTGCAGCATAGGTTTGGAAAGACCCTGAAACTGGCATTGCCACAGCTAATTCTCCAAGACAAAGCATAACGAGATACATCAGTAACCCGCCAGCCATAAAGGCGAGAATGGAACCGCCGGGGCCGGCTTTGTTTATGATCAAGCCTGAACCGTTGAATAATCCTGTCCCAATAACGCCACCGAGAGCGATCATGAAAAGGTGCCTGCCTTTCATGGTTCGCTGTAACTCCGTGTTCGAGTTGTTTGATTGAATCATAAGGTTACCTCACTTTCTTTTCTTTAAAGATGCATTTTCTAGACTTCCAATAGGTGTCAGTTTCCTCCTTTCAAATGATAGTGATTATAGGAATTCCACAGTAGCTTTAGTAAAAGCCAACTGCGGAAAACGCTTACATTCATTGAACTTAAAATCGCATCAATTTACTTTCCAGGAAAGATGAATGTCCCAGCTTTAGTTTCCGTAATACGGAAAGTGTTTTCACAATAAGATAAAATCTATTTTTATTTAAAATTATTTTGATTTTGTTGTCAATACTAACAATTCAAAAATTCTGTGTAAAAATAGCTTCATTTTCTAGTATTCTCTCCTTCTTTCAGTTTAGAAGATTCGTTGACAAGAGAGGTGCCGGGCAATGACTTTTTATTTTTCTATGTATAGAAACTTCCTTATTTAGGCAAAAATCTCCCTGGAAAAATTTTGTGTATGATCCAAAGAAGTTAATTTTCGATTTTTATTGACAAAAGATATGGATTCGATATAACCTTAAGAAGTCAGACATCTAACATTAAAATAAGAAAATTAGGATAAATCGCTAAAGAGCATTTGGTGAGGCCAAAATGATAAAGTAAGCATATATGCTCATTTTGCCAGGTGACTCAGTAGCCTTTTTTGCTTGCAGCAAAACGGACTACTTAGTATACTTTACGTTTAACTTCCTAAAGTGAAAGTATACCGCCAAAATGCGCTGCGTACTGCGGCAGTGCCGGTGCCGTCACATTCTGGTGCCGTAAGATGCTTGCGGCGCATGCTTAAGAACTGGCGTACGGTCAAGTTTTCTAAAATAGTTTTACAGCGGGCTAACTTCATCTCAGGTTGGAAACTGACCGATTAAGTCGTCAGACATCCAACAAATAAAAATGAAAACGCGTGCAAAAGTTTCTTTGAAACTGCAAATAGATAGGCGTCAGGAAGGAAGGATAATGCTAGTTTTGAAACCGATTACAGACTGCATTTGATAGATTGAGTCTTTTAAACGAATACTTGCATTTTCAAAAAATACGGTAAAGGAGAAAAGGCATGAAATTTTTAACGTTTATTTTAGGGCTGCTCGTCGTTTATGGGCTAGCTTTCATTGCCAGCAGCGACAGAAAGAAAATTAAATATAAGCCGATCTTTATCATGATCGTCATTGAACTTATTTTAACCTATGTATTATTAAATACAGAGTTTGGGCTCATCATCGCGAAAAGCCTATCGACATTCTTTAATAAACTATTAGAATGCGCAGCCTCCGGGGTCAACTTTGTGTTTGGCGGGCTGGCAAATGAAGGACAGACTCCTTTCTTCTTAAGCGTGCTGCTTCCTATCATTTTTATTTCGATCTTAATTGGTATACTGGAGCACTTTAAGATTTTGCCGCTTATTATTAGAGGCATCGGTTTCTTATTGAGCAAAGTAAATGGACTCGGGAAGCTCGAGTCATACAATGCTGTCGCCGCGGCCATTGTCGGGCAAGGTGAAGTATTCATCACGGTTAAAAATCAATTAAGCAAGCTCCCGAAAAAACGTTTGTATACGCTTTGCGCATCATCGATGTCGACGGTTTCGATGTCGATTGTCGGCTCCTATATGAAAATGATCGAGCCGAAATATGTGGTGACCGCAATTGTATTAAACTTGTTCAGCGGTTTTATTATCGTCCATATCATCAATCCATATACGGTGGAAAAAGACGAAGATCTATTGGAATTGCAAGAAACCGAAAAGCAGACGTTCTTTGAAATGCTCGGGGAATATATTATGGTCGGCTTTAAAATTGCGGTCATCGTCGCCGCAATGCTCATCGGCTTCGTTGCTTTAATTACGGCTATCAATACCCTGTTTTCATCGATTTTCGGCATTTCGTTCCAGCAAATATTAGGCTATGTCTTTTCTCCAATTGCATTTGTCATGGGGATTCCAGCTTCAGAAATGGTTCAGGCGGGATCGATTATGGCAACGAAAATTGTTACGAATGAATTTGTCGCGATGATTGATTTGACAAAAATTCAGCATCATTTATCTGCCCGCACTGTTGCTATCTTATCCGTATTCCTCGTTTCCTTTGCGAACTTCTCTTCGATCGGCAATATCGCCGGCGCAACGAAAGGAATCGACGAGAAACAGGGGAATGTTGTCTCGAAATTCGGGCTTAAATTGCTTTACGGGGCAGCATTAGTCAGCGTTTTATCCGCAGTGATCGTCAGCGTGATGGTATAGGAACAAATAAAAACATCCATCAAGGGGATCTCATTTCCCTTAATGGATGTTTTTTGTTGTATAAATTTCAGAATTATGATACTATTCCTGCTAATAAATGAAGTATTAACTTCATATTGTAAAACTAATGCAGGATAAACTTCTTTTATAGGTGATCGAAGATGCAATTGATCGAACAAATGGTCAATGACCGTTTTTATGAGCTGTCGAAAGGACAGCAAAAAGTGGCTCATTATTTGCTTGAACAGAAAGAAATGTTTGCTGTAAAGTCCGCTGATGAAATTGGGAAAGCGGTGGGCGTGAGCGAGGCGACGGTCATTCGCTTTTGCTATGCGATCGAGCTTGAAGGATTTTCCCATTTGCAGAAGTTAGTCCGGGAACAGCTCTTTCCATCGAAAACGAGTTTAAGCGAGTATGAAATGAAAAAGCTCGGCCTTGCCGGCGAACCAGACTTTTTTGCGCACAGTATGCAGCAGGACTGCCATCATATTCAACAAACGATCGAAGCGATCCGTCCCCGAGATATTGAACGAACGGTTGAAAATATCATTCGTGCCAATCACGTCTATATTGCCGGGGCGCGCTCCTCTTACGCTGCAGCCCATTGGCTTTCTTTTGCATTAGGGGTGATGAGGAATAACGTTCATTTATTCCGTCCGGAGATCGACGACCTGGCAACTGTATTTTCTGAAATGGATGAAACGTCAACATTTATCGGCATTTCGTTTCATCGCTATGTGAAAGAAACGTTTAAAATGGCGGAATTGGCAAAAGGGCAAAAGGCCTTTGTCATCGGCATCACCGATTCTGCGGTTGCGCCGATCAGCCGTTATTCTGACGTTTTACTATCCGTTTCATTACAGGAAAAATCGACGCTTGATGCGAGCCCTGCTTTATTTTCGTTACTCAACGCGATTACCGCAAATGTATTAATCAAAGACCGGGTGCGATTTGAGAAGAGGAAACAGCAATACGAAGCAATCAATGACAGTCACCTGTTTGTGGAGTAAACGAAATGAAACATAAAAATAGAAGGAGAGGGATGTAAATGAAAATAAAAGAAGTTACATTGCGCCACTTGAAAATGAACTTAAAGGCTCCGTTTTCCACAAGTTTTGGCACGTTTAAGGATAAAGAATTTATTTTAGTAGAAGCGAAAAATGACCATGGCCAATCGGGATGGGGGGAATCGGTTGCATTTATGTCGCCGTTATACAATGAAGAAACATTGCAAACAAACTGGCATATGCTTGAAGATTTTCTTATTCCGCAACTTATAAACAAAGAGATTTCGCATCCGGATGACGTTTCCGCCCGATTTTCGCCGATCAGGCGGAATCACATGGCCAAATCGGCCATTGAAGGCGCAGCCTGGGATTTGTATGCAAAGGAAGTAGCGAAGCCGCTTGCTGCTACGTTAGGCGGGGAAAAGAAAAAAATAGAAGTCGGCATCAGCATCGGCATTCAGAAGACGATAGATGGTCTTCTAAAGCTTATTGATGAGTATGTAACAGAAGGCTATAAACGGATGAAAGTGAAGATTAAACCAGGCTGGGATGTTGATGTCATAAGAGAAGTGCGCAAACAGTTCCCTTCCATCCAGCTAATGGCCGATGCAAATTCTGCTTATACATTGGAAGACTTGCCGATTCTGAAGGAATTGGATCAATTTGATCTAATAATGATTGAACAGCCGCTCGCTTCTGATGATATTGTTGATCATGCCCGCGTGCAAAAAGAACTGGCGACGCCGATTTGTCTAGATGAGAGCATACATTCCGTGGAGGATGCCAGAAAAGCAGTCGGGCTCGGAAGCTGTAAAATTATCAACATAAAAATCGGTCGGGTTGGCGGGTTAACCAATGCAAAGAAAATTCATGATTTCTGCAAGGAACATCACATCCCGGTATGGTGCGGGGGAATGCTTGAGTCTGGAATTGGACGGGCCCATAACATTGCGCTTACAACATTAGCGAATTTCACGATGCCAGGGGATACAGCCGCCTCTTCCCGCTATTTTGACCAGGATCTTATCGAACCGGAAGTAACGGTGCACGATGGCTTCATTACAGTACCGGATGAGCCCGGCATCGGATATGAGCCGAATCTTGATGTGATCCGCGGGTTTACCATTAAAGAAAAAACATATAACAACTAATGCCCCTTCTAGAAAAATAGTTTGAATTTCAGTAATCTTTTAAGAACACCTCGTTAGATTTGTGAAATGAGGACAAACGATCACGAATCGTTACATGATTTAAAATGTTTTCGTTCTCGGACAATAAG
>NZ_JBBHZM010000073.1:0-7326 GCF_049843615.1 Fictibacillus sp. Mic-4
AAAAGTAAGATGTTATTGTCTAAACCGGATGACTTATTGTCCAAATAAGAGCACTAATTGTCCGAGAACGAAATCATTTTAAATGATGTAACAATTCGTGATCGTTTTTCCTCCAGATCTAACGAGGTGTTCTTAAAATAAAAATGTCTGATTAATGAAATGCAACCTTTTTTAAGTAACCGAAGGCAATCCGGAATATTTTTTAAAGAGTTATTCCACTCCACTTTCTAAAATCGTGAACGTCTTCTTCTCGCAATTTATTTCTGCCAGCGCTCCATATGGCAAAATAAATTTCGGTTCGGTGTGGCCAAATGGCCGGGCCATAAAAAGAAGAAATTCCCGCTTTAAGGCAAAATAAATGGGAAATTGTCACATCAGAGTAACCCATAAAAATTTTCGGGTTATCACGGATCACATCAAAATCAATATAAGGAAGCAAGCGAATGCTATCTTCTCCGCCAATATTGGCAATGATGCCTTTAATGCGTTTATCCTGAAATGCCGTCATCAAATCTTCCGCACGAGCTTGCGGATGTTGATAAAGATAGTCCCCGCCTTTCAAACTATTTGGCATAGGGACCACTTTTAGTCCAAACACTTCTTCTAATCTCTTTACGCCTTGCTCATATCGCCATCTCAGTTCGGGATCGCCTGCCCCTCCCCATGAAGGACTTACGGTTGCAACACAATCTCCCGGTTGTAATTTCTCTGGTTTTATTAACACATGAACCTCCCACCTTTATATCATTCAATTTTCTACAGCTTACTCATTTCTACAACTTCAACCATTTACCTGCTTTATTCAAGAATAAGCCTCCTTGGTTGTACGAAAAATGGTAAATGAAGAATATCAAAAGGTACTAGAAAAAGATAGTACTAGGCAAAATTCCATTTCGATTTAAAATAATATAGTAGAGAATTCCAATAGGAAGTGATGATATGAGACTTGAGCCGGTTGCTCCTTTTACAACCGAAATTGCGAGATTAAGCGTATCGATACAGGCAGCGCACAGCCATGTAAATAAATTGCAGGAAGAGTTGGAGCGTCTGAATACCTGCAAGAAGGAATTAATAGAATGTAAGAATGCCTTTGAACAGAACGACAGCTTATGCAGGAAGCCGGAACTCGGTTCAAAGACGTGGCACGGAAATTTAGCGGACGGTTTCAATGCGATTCGTAAAAAAAAGGTTCAATCGAATTATCGCGAACTTTTAAACCATCAGCTTCATCACGCACTCGAACAAGTAAAGAACCGGATCCAAACCGTACAAATGGACATCGACTTGACTCTTTATTCGATCTCCTCTCAACAATTACAGTTGTCCGAGTTAAAAGAACAACAGCGAAAGGAGTGCCGGCTATGAGTGAAATCAAAATGGTATACGGGGATATCGAACAAGCGTTATCACGTTTAAAATCGGCCGTTCCGCCCCAGCAGCCCTCATTCGCTCCTGTTAAAAAAGGAAGCAACGTCCTGGATGCAATAACCAAATTAAAGGAAGTAAATAAATCATTACGTGATATTGTCCAATCGTACCAAACGTTACTGCTGGAAAATGAAAAAGCGACAGAGAAGGCCGTCCAATCGATACGGGAAATGGACGAAAAACTAGCTTCAACGGCCAACGATAAGGGGTGATGTCATGAAGGTATTGGATGTCGAAGCGTTTAACCAATCGATCAGTGACACCGAGAAGTATTTGCGATCGTTGAGCGAACAAATCAAACAGACAAAGGCTGCGGTGAAGGGGATCATTTCACTCGAAGATTCCCTTAAGGGAAAGGCGGGGCAGGCGATCCGTTCGTTTTATCAGGAGTGCCACCTTTCGTTTTTGCTTTATTTTGAATCGTTCATTAAAGATTATGAAGCCATTTTAACATCGATCAAAAATCAGTTGAAAAATTTTGAGCCTGATCCAAACGGCGTCATTAATGAGAGTTTTTTAGAACATGATGTAAGAAGCGGGCTCAACAAAATAGAGACAACGGCCATCGGGATTGTTCATGAAGCAAACAGGGCGATGAAAAAAGTTCGGGACATTATAGACCTGCCCGATCTAGATGAAACTCATTTGGTCGAAAGCATCAGACAAGCGAAACGATACAGCAATCATACAATTGAACAACTTCACGCCTTTGATAAAGCGCAAACCGCCGCGCTGGAAACGGTAGAACACGACCTCGCCCTGATGGCAAACTATATCAACCAGATCGGCACAGCCATCAAAAGTGGTGAAGTGAATCTTTCAAATTACTCGGTAAAACAAATCACATCATACGAAAGCTATAATGACTTAATAGGAGACCTTGCCCAGAATACAAATCCTTACGAAAACAAGTATAGACGCCCGGATGCGGACGAGCAATTAGAGGTGGCATCGTACATAGTACAAAGTAATACATTGACGGAAGAAGAATTCGAATCGCTTGAAAGTAGTCGAATTAAAACCATCCATGTCGCTGTAGAAGATAGTGAATACGATGGTGAGTACCACATTTACGCCAATGGGATGATCGTACGGGAATATCAAGATGAAAACTTCAATATAAGATATAAAATTGTTAATGAAATTCCTAACATAGAGCCAAAAGGAGACGTGCGCTTTCTTGATTCCCCATTTGAAGGCACTCCTTTAGAATGGGCGGGGTATGCCGCATTTCCTGCAACTCTTGTAAAAAAAGGCGTTACAAAACTCGGGAAAAAAGCGATTACGGGTGTCGAAAAGAAGTTGGTGAAGGAGTATACTGAGGGTGCGGGTAAATATAATATTGGTACAATGAAACACATTTATCATGGGGAAATTAATAAACGTGGTAAAGCAGTTGGATATCATCATGAGAGTATGATGGGTGGAAAGATTATTCCAGGGACTGAGAATGTGCCTGATAAAAATGGGATTTATAAGGCAAAAGTTGAAATTGATGGGGTTGAAAAAGTAGCGAAATCGAGTTTCTTTCCAAAAGAATGGAATCGTGTTGATGTGTTAAAAGCTATTGATGAAGCCTATCAAAATAAAAAACAGATAGGTTCTAATAAATATTTAGGTAAAACTTCATCAGGAATAAAAATAGAAATGTACTTAAATAAGGACGGTTCAATAGCTACAGCCTATCCATTATATAATAAATAGCATAGAAGGTGATAAATTATGAGATATTCATATGAATTTAAGAAAGATCCATATGGTATTACAAGGATAGTACTACCGGAAAAAATAAGTATTTTCTCGGATTTTATTGAAGATATTTCAACAGAAGAAGAAGTGGATGAGTATATAGGATACGTTAAGAAAGTTTTAGAAGGGGGATACGAAGACTTTGAAATTACATTGAATGCTACCAGTGTAAATATAAAGAAAGATGTGACAATGGCTGAACACCATTATCGAATTGATGAACCTTTTGAAAATACAATAGAAACTGAGGAATTTTTAGAGTTGATGTTAATATGGAGGAAAAAAATTGTAGAAGAGTGTAAAGATTGAATGGATGAAGCAATAGGAAGATTTTTTGGGGATAAACTAATCAAATGAATTGGCCTTTGAGGATTAGAATACAAAAAATGTGGACTCGGTTGAAGCTCTCCCAGTCCTTTTTTATCTTGAAGGACACTAGATCGCAACAACCTTCGCGACAATGGCAAGTTGGAGATAATATTTTTGCTCCAAATAGGGATCATCACATTTATTACAACGAATAAAGAGGTAATTGTAATGTCATATCAAAATGAAAAAATACAAAAAAATTAGCATTGATGAGTGCCAAAAAAATAATCAATCAATTTTCATATTTAGAACTTATTGAATTTGAAGACGATGATTCACTCTGGTTGAATTTATTTGAAGGTCCATTGAAACAATTTCGTCAGATTGATTCTAAACCAACATATATTAAACCTATTGGAGATAATAAAAACAGCTATATATCTTGGTTTGAAAGTTCATTAGCTTTTCTTAAAGAAAAAAAGGAATGGATAATACTGGTTCCAAATTGTCCACATCCTATTTGGGCAAATGTTAGGTTATTAAATTTTACTAAAGGAATTGAAGAGCTTTGGGAAAAATCGAAGTTTCATGATTTTATAATAGCTGATAAGTCTACGGGAAATATTGTACAAATTTTTTCTGAAGAAAAAAATTATGAAATTCATATTGGTGAATGTGATTTTACAAAAAATAAAAATAATTAAGTGATTTATAACGAGAGCAGGGTATATAATTGGTTAAAAAAAAGAGAGTTCTTTAATTGAAATTTCTCTCTACGATGATTCGCTAATTTCAGTGTATATGAAAGATAATATGGAGAAATGATTCAGCAGTCTAAGTTTTTAAATCCTCAGGTGTTAACTCACATTTTTGGAAAAATACCATTGTTTAAAGACTCGGAATTAGTAGATATCCAACTTAGGAGAGATGGTCCGACTCTTTTTATCAGATTGATGACAAAAGAAAACATAAAATCCAAATGCAATTAGATAGATAGTAAAAGTTATTACAGCCTATCCAATTTTTTTAATGGGTGTAAATAGATGAAATATAAAATTAATATTAAACCTGTGTCGGGTAATTTAGAGTAAGTGTTCATGAAGAAATTTTTCCTGTGTCAATACTTTTGGTGATATTCAGTGTTCTGATGCGGATCCATGGTTAGAGTTAATATGTAAAGTGTTAAACAGGGATTTAAGATATGAAAAATGTACCGGAAACAATTGTACATTAGAAATAAAGAAGGATTTTACAAAAGTTGTAGATAATTTTAGTGAATTTGATGAGGAATGTTTAATTGAAACAAAGGAATTAAAAAATATTTTGAACTATGCTCAAGTTGTAAATAGATAGTGAATTAAGGTGTACTAAATATAGTACACCTTAATAATACGATACAGAATACAGATTTCCAAAATATGCAAATTTTTTCATTTCCTTAATTACAAATTAATGCAAAGTCAAGAAAAACACCGCTTACGCCATGCACTAATCTGCGGCAAACAGGAAGCTTGTGTAAAAAAACAAAGGCTGTCAAACGAAGCAGCTTGTTTGCGAAAAGAAAATGGAGGAGAATTCGACGTGAAAAAGCTTTCGAAAGATGAATTAGAGCGCCATATCAAAGGAATTGAAGTTGAAAACAAAGAGGATTACGGAGAGCTGGATTTTCTGAGTGAAGGAATCGATAAAGACGACTGCCTTGACCGGCGACATCCAAATGAAGTGACACCCGTTCTTTCTTTTTTAGAAACGAAATTTCAAAATCATGAGCTTATCATTACCGTTGGCGCCGACGACCCTTCCGATCTTGACAAACATGAAACGGTTCGTATTGTTCATGAACGAGCTTCACTAGAAGGATTTCCAGAATTACTTCGAATAGACCACATCAGGCTCTATGGACAAAACGAGCTTTGTCAGAGGGATTTTTATTTTGAACGAGGGGATAAGAAGGAAAAAGAAAATAAGTATCGGGAATTGGTATTAAAAAGAAAAAGCTGCAGTCAATGTTCAGGTCTTAACAACCCGTCAATCATCAACAATGGGGAGTTTGATTCAAACGAAATCGGACCGTGGACAACCTGGAAGGGCAGCCTCGATGCGAAAGTGATGGTCGTTGGGCAAGACTGGGGTGATGAAGAAACGTTTGTAAAACAAAAGGGAGAAGTCAATCCCGGTGGACACACGAATAAAAATTTAGTCAAACTCCTTCAATCCATAGGGCTGTCACCCGAAAATAATCATTTGTTTTTCACAAACATGGTGCTCTGTATGAAAAATGGGGGATTATCCGCCAAACTAAAAACATCGTGGCTAACGAATTGCACGGAATTGTTTTTAAAACAGCTTATTCAAGTTGTAGAACCAGAAATTATTATTCTATTAGGCGCAAGAACGTATCAGGCATTTTTAAAATCGTATGGCATGAAGCCAACCCCTTTTAAACAAGCGGTGGAAAGCAAAGAACCAATCATCATTGAAGAAAAAATAAAAGTGTTCCCTGTCTATCATTGCGGCAGGTTAGGGGAAGTGAATCGGAAGTTTGCAGACCAACTGAAAGATTGGGAGAAAATAAAGAAGCATATTTAAAAAAACGAAAGCGGCTTCGCTTTCGTTTTTTATACTCATCATTAAAACAACGTCAAACCAAGCGTAAAAATAACACCGGAAACTAACAACGTCGTTACGCAATACCCCATAATATCCCTCACTCCGAGTCCTTCGATGGCCATTGCCGCAATACCGGGATCGACGCCAAGCTGATGGGCGGCCGGCATAATAAGCGGACCTTGCACGACCCAGTGGAAGCCACCGGATGTAACAGGTTCACCGTATTAATGTCATATATTAAATCCCTTCGTCACAAAGTAGTAAACAAGGTAAGAGTAGCCAAGCGCAATAATGATCGTAAGAATGCGGCTGTTTTCCATACGGACCGCAAATGGTTTCTGTGCCGTTGCAAAGTTCGTCTAAAGAAATGCGGTCTTTTCATCCTCTTCCAAAAACGCTAGGTCAATTCCAGCCGGCATTATCCCCTGTCATGATCGGTAAAACGACGATCAAGGCAACTGTGATGAAAAAGGGACTTAAAATAATTGATTAATTGAACCACAGTTAAAACTGAACTTCAATCAAGACCACCTTTCGTTGAAGAAGAAGCTACAAACCTCCCTAAGAATGTACTTTCCCAGAAGTTTAATAAAAACACTATTTATAAAAATATCCAATTCAAAAAATAATATTGTACTGTATAATTGATATAAATGTTTGTTTGAATAAAAATTCAACACAATAGGAGGCCTATTATGCCATTATCATATATAAATCCATACGTTAGAAAGCCCGTTTCAACATCACCACCACCACCGGTTACTCCTTTAAACAAGCTTATATTTACAACAGATTAAGAATCTGCGAAATATAAGCTGTTTCGCAGATTCGAAGGAGTAGGCGATGAAATCTAACATTCAGTTTATATTATCAATGATTATTTTCGGTACAATTGGTTTAATTGTAAGATACATTGATTTATCTTCGAGTGAAACAGCTTTACTTAGTAGTTCAATCGGATGTCTATTTCTAATGTTCGTATTTTTAGTGATGAAAAAATCCATTCCGTGGAAATTAGTGAAAGCTAATGCTTTCGTCTTATTTCTCTCAGGCATTGCATTAGGAGGGAATTGGATTTTCCTGTATCAATCATACAATTATACAACCGTCACTAACGCAACATTAGTGTATTACTTTGCGCCTGTGGTTGTCATGATTCTCTCACCAATGATCCTTAAAGAAAAATTATCGATCAAAAAGATTGTTTGTATTGGTGTAGCGATAGTAGGT
>NZ_JBBHZM010000074.1:0-6820 GCF_049843615.1 Fictibacillus sp. Mic-4
TAAAATAGTAAGAGTGCTGCTCGGGAGCAGCACTCTTACTTTGCGTAAAATGAATTTTTAATCTTTATTTTTCTTAAGCGTTTCAATTTCCTCTACACTCAACTCTGTCGCTTTAGCGATCGTCTCGTGATCAACGCCCAGTTCCAGTAATTTGATGGCTGTTTTTCGTTTCCCTTCTTCCATTCCAGCCCTTTTTCCTAGTCGTTCAGCTCTCTTTAGTGCGGATTGTTCATCTAATATGGCTTTTTCACGTGCCTGGTAAGCCAGGATTACTTCAGGATCCTGGCTGACGCGGTCCCATTCTTCGATGGCGCGTTTTAAAGTGGTGTCTTCATTCATCGCAATTTCCTCCAATACACTCGTTAATTGTTCATCTTCGGCAGAGCCTAACAGCAAGAGCCAGCGAACCAAACGATCTTCATGCGGATCCACTTCCTTGTGCCGCCATTTGATAAATAGTTTAGGCAGCTCCATAAAGTGAATTTCCATTGCATCGGTCAATAAGAAATGCTCTTTATCCTCATACAGATGGAAGATGGAGTGGTAATTAGGAGTTTGCTTTAAATAGCGGAAATCAAGTATGTTGATCGTAATCGTCCGATGCAATTCTTCATCATCCATACTTTCTTTCCAATTGGCCTGTATACATTTTTGACCAATAGTAAAGGTACTACTAATAAGAATTCTCTTGACCGAGATTACTTTACAAATTATAATGAAAACAAACAAACGTTCGTTTTGTTAGAGAAAGCGGGTATTCCTTTTTATGACAACGATTTGTCCTCAGATTAAAAATACATTTGTCTTCACAATCTCATGTCAATAGAATTATTCCAATTAACAATTATCAATTGAATGGCTTAAAAATAGTGTTAGACGGTAAAATGTAAAAAATGCTCTTGAAACTAAGTTATTTTACGCCACACAAAATCGTTACGTCCTCACTTCCTAGTTCAGAGAACAGTCCATTCCATATATTAATCATAAATAGAGAGTAAACGAATTTTTACATAGTTTTATAAAAGTGTGATTTTAGCAGCAATTTGTAGATATAAAGATCGAAAGAAGGGGGAAATAGTTTGGCAAATCCAGCTAAAATCTTTATCAGTTCTGCTGCACAAGAATCATTATCTACAATCCGGCATGAATTATTTAATGCACTTGAAACAATGGGTCATAAACCTTTAATGTATGAGAAAAATTTTGGACCGTGGCCAGCAAATCAATTAGTTGAAAAATGCTTAGAAAAAGTAGAAGAAAGCGACATTTTTATCCTTATAATATCTTATCAAGCGGGAAATTATAGTGAATATTATAAAGCAACAGTTACTCATTTAGAATTTCAAAGGGCGTATACAAGTGGAAAATATACCATGGTTTTTGTTGAAGATCCTATTTACAATTTGTTTTGGAATGAATTAAAAGAACAATTCCCTGATTTATCACTAAGTTTAAAGAAGAATATGGATGTGACCCAGATTCTTACAAAGAAATTGCCGAAAAGGTTTGGGAGTCGCATCCGAAAAAACAAGTAAATTCTCATATCGATTCATATACTTGGGGATTTTTATATGATCTATATATCAAAGGACAATACTTAGAAAAGATCCCTTTTGGTCAAAGTCCTTTACCAAAAATAAAAGAGTATTTGAGTGATCTTTTTCGACAAGGTAGCCAGTATTTGCGAATTGAATCGGTCATTAACAAACAAGCTCAAATGTCTAATATTTATGACAAGCTTTTTCAATTTACAAATACAGTGTTAGATTATATAGAAGATGGTCAGATTATTAATTCAAGGCTTTTTCTGGCTCATTTACAGCCATTAATGAGCGGAGGGGATATATTTTATAAAAAAGGAACCGTATTTGAACGAATAATTGGTCAATATAGAAATTGTTCCGGAATAACATTATATAAAAAGGAAAAAGAAAATGATGTCGAAATGTTAGTTCTTAAAGGTGTAACTGGAGCGGCAAGTGACGAGAATAAGCTATATCATTTAAATGATACAACATTATTTGTTGTTAAAACTTTTAATAGTAAATTAGACAAGGAATTGTTTTTTGATGCAAGTAAACAACAATTATACTTTGTCATCAATGTAAAGAACTATGTTATCTGTTTTCATTATCCCATTGATCCGTATTTATCTGAGGACATGATACAACGCTTTAAAACCGATGTTCTAAATGCTATAATTGAATCAGAATCAGAAATGTATCGAAGAATGACAATGAAATTGTTAGATAATGAGTACAAGAAAATGTTCAAGTTATTCATATCGCCTCCGCTCTCGCAGATGCCGGTAAACAATATGTTGAAAACCAAACACAGCAATTTAAAGAGAATACACGTATTATTCTTGAGACGATCGCGAAAGTAGCATCTTCAAGAAAGAAGTAAATAACGATGAAAAGACAAGGATCATTCATTTTTAGAGTACTCCTTGTCTTATTTAATTTATGTAACATTAAATTAAAACAATTAAAGAAATCAGTTTAATAAACCTTTCTGTTATTTATAAAATACTTTAGTCCCTTGGAATGGGGGTTATTTTATTTAAAAAACTGGAGATGTTATGTAAGATACTGGAGTGACCTATTCACTCCAGTCCTCTCGCCACGGTTTTCCGCAAATTCTTCAATGCCTGTTTTCGCCATGATTTGACGGCCTGGACGGTGACGCCTTCCGTTTCGGCGATTTCTTTTTCCCCCTTTTGCAAGAAAATGCGCCCGACGACCCATTTTCGCTGCTTTTCAGTTAAAGGCTCGAGATACTCCTTTAGGATGTCCGTCTCTAGCGGATGATCGCCGTTTTCCGATGGCAAGACCGCTTCTTGTTCCTGTGTGAGTTCCCCGTGGGTTGATGAATAGCGAACTTCCTTTTTCAGCTGGTTCAGCATTTTGCCGCGCACCGTCTTAAGCGCAAAGGCGCTGAACGCTCCTTTTTCTTCGTTAAAGCGGCAGTACGCCTCCCACAATCCGATCAGCCCGATTTGATAATAATCATCAAAATAATGAGCGACTTTTAATGACTTAATTTGTGCCAGGATGAGCGGCTCAAATTGTTTTACGAGTTCCTCAAACAACACTTTCTCTTTCAACAGTTAACATCCTCTAAAAAGACGCGCCTTTCGTTATTCCGCCGGTACTTGTACGATACTTCATTTGAGCGAATACCTCATGTTCAAGAAACGGGTAAATGGCCGAAAAAGTTACGTCCGTTTTCCTCATTTGGCCAGGCGGTTTTACTTGAAACGGTAGAGCTTGAGCTGCCGTTTTTTCTAAAACACTGCTTTTTAAATTAAATGGTGTATTTCACGGCACGGCGCATCGCTCAAGGATGTTGAAGGAGTTTAAGATTTAGGACAAACATCAATAAAGAAGAAATTAAGCCTTGCTTGCTTTGCCAGTGAAAAAAGCCGTTGGATCCTATAAACATAAATCGAATGTGAAGGAAGGTAATTCAATGAGGCAAAAGCCGCGGAGATTATGGCTACTTCTCTGTTATCCACGGAAATAAAATAGGATCCCATGTTCAATAGGGGGGAATAAGTAGGGTGCCGCTCTTGAACTTACAGAGCTAAATAAATAAACGAAGGAAAGACAATTCACGGTACTCGTCGGGTTTAAGACTTATAAAGACGATCCCTAATCCGAAATTTAGCTTTTAAAAAAGGGACTGGCAAATCCATTCCCTTTTTTCACATAAGAATTCTTTGTTTCAATAAATCGACAAAGTTTTGGGCGGTCTTTGATAAGTAATGATTTTTCAGCCATATTAATCCGATCGAGGCACTTAGAATGTCATCTGGAATTTTATAAGCGTTGATGGCGTACCCTTTATTCCGGTTAAGTATCGTTTCCGGAATAATGGATACCCCAAAATCTGATGAGATTAATTCCAGCAAAAGGGAAGTATCGGAACACTCGCCGACAATGTTTGGCTGTAGCTGCTGGCGGGAAAATGCCTCTAAAATCAAATAGTGCACGCCTAATCCTTCCGTGCTCGGCAAAAGGAGCGGCTCGTTTTGAATGTCAGCAAGTGAGATTTCATGATTGAATGGTTCCTTTTTCGTTGATGTAATAAAGTAAAACGGTTCCGTATAAAGGTGAAGAACCGAAAATTCATCCAGTTCGAGCGGCATGCGGATAATCGCCAGCTCCACGATCCGATCTTTCACTAATTGGCAAAGATGAGAGGATTCATTTTGCTGAATTCGATACGTTACTTTAGGGTATTGTTGCTGAAATTGATGAAGGATTTCAGGCAGCTCGACAACCGAAAAGGTATTGATGCCAATCGTCAATTTTCCGTTTGCCCCATTTCCTACTTCTTTGACTTCCATTTTCGCCTCTTCCATCAATTGAACCATTTGTAAGGCGTATTTATACAAGGCCTCTCCGGCTTGCGTCACTTCGAAATATTTACCGCTTCGCTCTACTAATCTTGCGCCTAGCTCTTCTTCCATAGCCTTTAAATGCTGGCTTAATGGCGGTTGGGAAATATGGAGCCTTTCAGCAGCGGCGGAAATTTTTCTTTCCTCTACAATCGCTATAAAATATCGCAGCTGTCGTATGTCCATCGTGAAAACTCCTTTTATTATATGAAAAACTTAAGTAAAATTAATTTTTTTTATATTTTTCATCTAGTTATGTCCATGGTAGCATAGTTGTCAAACACAAACTACTTGAGGTGATTCCTAATGGATTTTGTAAAACGCACGATCGAATTAGCGATGAAAAATGTTGAAGAAGGTGGCCGGCCGTTCGCCACTGTCATTGTACGAGATGGAGAAATTATTGCCGAAAGCCCCAATCTCGTTGCGCAGACCAATGATCCGACGGCGCATGCTGAAATACTTGCCATCAGAGAAGCATGCCGGAAGCTCAAGACGGAACATTTGACGGATTGCGACATTTATATCCTTGCGAGCCCATGTCCAATGTGCTTAGGCTCTCTCTATTATTGCAGCCCTAAAAATGTTTTTTATATAACGACACGCGAGGATTATGCGCCTTACTATAAAGACGACCGCAAGTACTTTGAATTAGAAACGTTCTATGATGAATACAGAAAGCCAATCGAAGAACGCAGATTGCCTATGGTTCACAAGCCGGATGTAGATGGAATAAAAGTGTACAAGCGCTGGGCGGAATTAAATAAAAATTAAAACGGTTGAAACATCTTTTACAAAAGGAGGGAGTAAACAAAGATGAATGATAAAGCCTATTGGTTAACGAATGTTCGCTTGGAAACCGGTTACCATTATGAAAATGAGACAGTTGCAGGAACGATAACAGAACGTTTCCATGTGAAGATTGAAGATGGAAAAATACAAGAAATTCTCCCGGCAACCCGGCCGTTAACGACCGAATGGCCCAAATGGGAGGCAAATGATTATTTAATGCTTCCGTCATTTAGAGATATGCACATCCATATTGATAAAACGTACTACGGAGGACCATGGAAAGCGCCGACGATTCCAACGAAAGGCATCATCACACGGTTAGAAGAAGAGGAAGAACTGCTTCCGTGCTTATTGCCGGTTGCCGAAGAACGGGCGAAAAAACTGCTGGACGTATTGCTTAGTGCAGGTTCAACACATATTCGCACCCATTGCAATGTCGACCCTATTGTTGGATTGAAAAATTTAGAAGCTGTCTTAAGAGCAGTAGAAGAATATAAAGACAAAGTTTCTGTCGAAATCGTTGCATTCCCTCAGCACGGTTTATTGCGGAGCGATTCAATTTCTTTGGTAAGGGAAGCATTAAAAAGCGGAGCCTCCTTGGTGGGCGGTGTCGACCCGGCCTCCATTGACGAAAATATTGAAAAATCGTTGCAAACCGTGATGGAACTTGCAGTAGAAGCAAATGCAAACATTGACCTTCATCTTCACGATCCAGGCCATCTTGGCATCTTTACGTTTAAGCGATTGGCAGCCTTGACGGAAGAAGCCGGATGGCAAGGAAGAGTAACCATTAGCCATGCGCTGGCTTTTGCCGATATTCCTGAAAAAGAAGCGGGCGAAGTCGCAGAGCTCCTGGCCCACCTCGGAATTTCAATCACAACATCCGTCCCGATTGGAAGGACGATTCCGATTCCTCTCCTGGACGAAAAAGGAGTGGATATCTCCCTCGGTGATGATAGCATTATCGATCACTGGTCTCCATTTGGAAAAGGAGACAGTTTGGAAAAAGTGGGGACGTTAGCGGAACGTTTCGGCTTCATTGATGAACGTTCATTGGGGCAAACATTGCGATTTATTACAGGTGGCGTGACTCCTTTAAATCAAGAAGGTGAACGCGTTTGGCCAAATGTAGGGGACGATGCCGATTTCGTTTTCGTTGACGCAAGTTGTTCTGCCGAAGCTGTCGCAAGAAGGGCAAAAAGAATCGCCGTCATATTGAAAGGAAATGTCGTTTCCGGAGAACTTTAAAGGCGCTCATCTAAACCAAGTTCCTTGCCATGGGTAAAACCTTCACTCGTGGCCCTTACACAACTGATATAGGCCAGGGGACAAAATGATGTCCGATAGCCCCCGTATCAAGGATAAAAACATGGTCAGGAGACCAATTTTTGTCCGATGGAGCCCGTCTCAAGGACAAAAATGAGGGATGGAGACCAAATTATGTCCGATAGAGCCTGTCTCAAGGACAAAAATGAGGGATGGAGACCAAATTATGTCCGATAGAGCCCGTCTCAAGGACAAAAACATGGCCAGGAGAGAGGCCGCTGAAAAACTAAGGTGTTTTTTTAATTCATTCTTTACATAAGAAAAAAAGCCGATTTTTTTACTAATTTTAATGTAAAAAAG
>NZ_JBBHZM010000075.1:0-5682 GCF_049843615.1 Fictibacillus sp. Mic-4
GTTTCCAAAAAAATAGTTTAACGTTGTAAATCCGCATTTTCCTGACGGAACCCCGACAAGAGGTGTATGAACCGTGATTTTGCCCTGGTTCAGTCCAAAAATGCTACTAAGCATTTTTTTAATCGTAAAGGGCACTTGCGATGAAGAATGGATGATCACTTGCCCGTTCGGTAAAATTTCTGCGCTGACGCTTCTCGTTTCCATGGCGCAATGATCGGACGGAGGGAAAGAGACTTCCGTTTCGACTACGACCGTACTTTTTGCCCAGCCAATTTCCATGCTCCCCTTACGAATTTTTGTATGGTTGCATATATTCGTTCCGGGCTTTGGAAAAACTTCGGCAATTTTTTCATAGTCACCTAGATGTTCATGAACGAGCGGAACACCTTGCTGGTAGGCCTCTTTCGGTGAACGGAGAACAGGAAGCGGGGAATAAGATACATTCACTAAATTGGCAGCCTGTTTAGCGATCGCAAGCGTATCGGCAATCACGACAGCAACAGGTTCACCGTGATAACGGACGCGATCAGTAGCTAGAATGGGACGGTCTTTAATTTCTTCACCTGTTAAGATGTTGGTATCTTTTCCTGTTAAAATTTTATGTACTCCGTTAACCTTTTCTGCGGCAGACGTATCTATCGATAAAATCCGGGCATGGCCGTATGGACTTGTCACCAATTTTGCATAAAGCGACCCAACGGTTTTTAAATCTGCCGTATACTTTGCGGCTCCTGTAACTTTTGCCACTGCGTCCTTACGAATGACACTCCGGCCAATGGATTCCATTCCATCGCCCCCTTTAAACGTATGGCTTGCCCCTTTTAAAAATTTAAATTCTAATGTATTCCGTCAGTTTCAAGTGTATTCTTGATCAACGGGATTATGAATCTATAAATAAAAATTTTTCCTGCTCTCCATAGCAAGGTTTAATGATTTTCGCTATAATTGAGATACAAAAAAACTGGAGGAAAAATCCAATGTGAAACATCCTATCCTTTTAAAAAATTGAATATTTTGCAAAGGGGATAGGATAGATGTGTACAAAACGTTCTTTCCACTATTTATGGATCGGGCAAACCCTGGCCAACTGTGGAGATCTCTTTTACATTGTCGGGCTTATCAGCATTCTTTACAAAGCAACTGGTTCTGGCACATTAATGGCATTCGTCCCGTTTGTCATTACAATTTCGCGATTTTTAGGCGGGATAGGAGCCCCCTGGGTCATTGACCGCTATCCGTTAAGAAAAATCCTTGTCTATTCTCAGCTCGCAAAAAGCATTCTATTATGCATTGTGTCGATTTACTTATTGACTTTATTTCAACCGGATCGGGTTTACTTTATTTTTCCTCTCGTTGCCCTCATTGCGTTTCTTGATGGCTGGGCAACACCCGCACGGAACGCTATTCTTCCCCGGTTGATAAAGTCTGAAGATCTCATTAAAGCGAATAGCTTCATTTCAATTGTTGACCAAATTGTACAACTAGGGGGTTGGCCGATCGGCGGGATGCTAGTAGCCATTTTTAATGGAGGCTTTTTAGTGGCTTTAACGGTCATCCTTTTCTTTATTTCAACGTTCATGATGGCCTTTATTCGGGACAATGAAGAAAAAACGGTACGTGCCTCTTCTACTAGTAAGTGGAACTCATTAAAAGAGGGCTGGCTCGCCATATGGATCACTCCTTCATTAAAAACAGTTGCTTTCATCGACTTCATTGATGCCATTAGCAATGTTGTTTGGATTGCAGCGATCTTATATCTTTACGTTGAAGACATCCTTCATCAAAGCGAAGCATGGTGGGGCTACATTAATTCAACTTTTTTTGCCGGCCTCATTTTAGGAGGATTGCTTAGTTTTAAAAGAGAATCCTTCATGAAAGAGAACAGTCAGTTTGGAATTTGCGCAGGAACATTATTCGTTGGCATTTTCACATTAAGCTTCGGGTTATCGCCATTTCCCTTGCTTTCCTTATTTTTATCGGTTCTCGTTGGACTTGCGACGCAAATAAAAGCGATTAGCCAACAAACCGTCATCCAATTAACGAGCCCGGATCATCTGCTTCCGAAAGTGCTTTCGGCAAGAGATGCTATTTTTACCGGCGCTTTTGGAATATCATCCTTAATCTTTGGTTACCTGGCTGAAACTTATGGGGTGCGAACGGTGTTTATCATCGCCGCCTTACTGTTAACAATGTCAGCTATTTGGGGGTATTTTAGAAAAAAATACCTGAAACTCGAGCCAGCAGGATCTTTTAAAGAGCTTCATCTCCGCTTCCAATCTAAATAGGTTGATGTTAAAGATAAAAGGTTCTCCTAAATTTGGAGAACCTTTATTGGCCCAGTACCAGCGTCGCTAGCACCAGGGGGAAAGTAAGTGGTTATAAATGTAAAAATACCAATAAAACGCTGAAAACATACGTTAAGGATTTGCTCAGTAAATCAGGAATCATAGAAGAGGAGTTATAGGAATATTGCGATGACTATGATTTGATAAACCTCGAATTAATTAATAATGACAACGATTTGTAAATGTTAAAGAGAGGGAGTCGGGGTCAGTGGAAAAAGGAATTACCGATCGATTTAAAAATTTAGTTAAACTTGCGGAAAACAGGACTCACAGCGTAAAGGATATTCCAATACTCCCAACAGGTAAGCCATTATATCACATTAATTAAGTTAAGTTATGTGATCAAAAATAAACAAACTTTGACCCGACTATCGGGGAAGGCAGGAATATTTAAAACTTTTTAGTGGAATACCCTTCTATTTACTATAATGGAAAAAGTTTTCGACATCGACAAATTTCGGCAATATTTACTATTTTCTAACTATATACTACAAATTAAGATGTTTGAAAATTTCTAAAATGGAGGTTTGTAGATGAAAAAGTTGTTAAAATTTGTTGCACTTTCGTCACTTTTGGGGTTTACCTTATTATTTTCCTCAAGTTTCGCTCACGCTGAATCAAATGGGAATGAGAAATATGTAAACAACAATGGAGTTGAAATTACCCAGCAAGATTTTAAACGCCTTCAAAATTTAGGTTTTTCAGAAGATGAAATTCAACAAATGGATGCGGATGAGTTTAATAACAACAAAGATTTAACTGGAGTCGAAATTTCATCTGATACAAAGTACTATGAAGTTTCGGAGAAGTCCGAAAGTCAAAATTTTTCTAAACAAAAGGTTACGAATGTAGTAGAATTGAGTAAAGCAGAATATTATAAAAGAGTGAAAGAAAAGAAAAAACAACAAGATAACCCTGGAACTGTTGCCTACGCAAACCCAGATACGGGCTCTACCTCTTATAAAACAATGACTACCCAGATTATTTCATTAGGTTCCAGGGAATATCGTATTAAAAACAGTGTTCAATGGGATGTTCTGCCTAAAACAAGAAGTTATGATGTAATAGGTGCAGCCGTAAACAGTAGTCAATTCGCTCCAAATAAAGGTACAGAATATGCTAAACAATATTGGTCAAAAGTAGATTACACCAATCATACATCATATAGTGACAGTGCCACATATAGCTCATCAAGTGATCATTGGGAATATAGCTCATCAGGATATGGGCTAAAAATGAATTTACCAAATGATAATTGGTCAATTACAGGTGGAGGAACTTTAATCGGTACGAAAGTCACTGATATTCATATGTATGCTTATTACACTGTTGAAGAATTAAAGTACGGAACGCAGGATAGAATTGATGCTTATGGAAGATATGCTCACGCCGAAGAAAACATTTCATTTAGTTTCGGTGCAAGTATGACTCTTGGTGGTATCGGAATTTCATTCTCAGGAGTAAGTTCGGAATCTTTCAGTGTTCAAAGAAATACACAGGCTACACTGTATATCTAAAGACAAGGCGGGTTAAACATGAAAAAGATATTGTGGGTATTAACCCCTGTTTTGGTAATACTTTTTGGGGTTGGCTGGATCTTCCCATACTCCTTTTTAAGTATGAATAAATCAATTTTATATAAACCTGATAAAGTTTTTGTCAATGATTACATCAAGGAACTTAGGGATTTAGAGAGCGATTATAATTTTAAAAAAAGTAGCAATCCCACAATATCTACGATAAGTGAAGTAGACAAAATGCTTAATGAAAAATGGCTTACACAAAAAAAATCAATTAAAATCAGTAAAACGGATATAAACCGTGAGATTTCTCAAATAAAAAATGTGAAAAATGATTTAGTTTTATTAGAGCGTAATAACAAAGCGAACTATAAAAAAGAAACATTAAATTACCTTTATTTATTAATTGATGATTGTGATTCTATTGCAGATCAATATAGTAAAATAAAGAACTCGAATTTAAAAACTAGATTTACAATCCAACGAGAGTTCGGTAATTTGCATATGACCTATTCAGAATATCTAAAAAAGACGAGGTCATTTTTAGAATCCTACAAATCAAGCCCTTAGCAATAAGTAATAGCCGATTCTCTTTCATTTACAATGAAGAAAATCGGCTATTTTAAATACAGGAAAGACTAGTTAACAAAAAGCTTACTTTTCGGTGATAAAAAGGCCATTCTCTTGAGGCCGTATTTTTTGGCAGGACGCTGTCGCTTAAAAAATCTCCACCCTTTCCTCCTTGCTCCCCGAATTTCGGCAGGTTTGCTAGATCACCAAGCCGAACATACCCAAAAAAGGCTTCAGTAAATAGTTTTAAAAATCTGTAATTTGAATCAAATGCTGATTGCGTTTATTAGTAATATTCAAACTGTTATCTTAATCCATCCTGTTTCTTCAAGAAAATCATCCCGCGTTAATTGTTCTCCCATAAGAAATTGCCGATAAGCAGTAATCGTCCCATCATGAGTGACTATGAATATTCTCTCTTTGTTGAACTTCTTACACCATATCATTTAACCCCTTCTATTTTTGAACAATCTTCCTTTTTAATAGCCGGTCAAAGGGTAAATGGCCTTATATTTTTTGAATCAGCATAATAACGTATGAGCGAAGAAAATAATGGGGATATATCGTGGGGATATTCATTCAAATGGAACAAAAAGATCTCAGGCGATCTGGTTCTCTTGAGTTTTAATAAAAGATATAATTTTTCTATGTCTAGTCTAATCAATTGAGTTATTTAACAAATCGGTTGCCTGCAATTCTGTACAGTCTCCGATTAACATTAATTCACTAATTAAAATTTGACGCGCATTATCCAACATCCGCTTTTCGCTTGAATTAAGCGCTTTTTCCTTATTTCTTCTCATTAAATCACGAACAACTTCAGCGCCATCCTCTATTTTTCCTGTTTTTATTTTTTTCATGTTCAAATCGTACCTTTGTTTCCACGGAAGTAATTGAGTTGTTTCTCCATGATGAAATATGCGTAAGACATCTTCTAGCTTTAAATGATTAACGATCGGGCGAATGCCTAATTTCGATAATTTCCCAATAGGAACCATTACTTGCATGTTGCTGATCGGCATGTTTATCACATAATATCTATGCTTTTCACCCAGGAATTCTTTTTCCTCAATGGATTTTATTACGCCTGCACCATGCATTGGATAAATAATCTTATCGCCAATTTGAAACAATTCATCCACCTCCAATAAAGTATCTAGTTTAACGATACCACAACGATGTTGAATTATCAAATTTATTATAATATCACTGATTATAATGATTTGTCAATCGATTTATCACACGTT
>NZ_JBBHZM010000076.1:0-5538 GCF_049843615.1 Fictibacillus sp. Mic-4
GCTCTTATTTGGACAATAAGTCATCCGGTTTAGACAATAACATCTTACTTTTGGACAATAAGTGAAAAAAACTACTCATTTTATTGTCCGACACAGGCCATTGATTGTCCGAGGGAAACGATTTATTGTCGGAAATCCACTGTTTATTGTCCAAATGCCATGAAAATAGCACCACACTAGAGAAGTTTGATCCTGTTTTTTGCTTTTATTTTTTATAGGCGAAAATGGATTCTTGAAAATAAGAACTTTCTTAGCTGAAGGGCACTAGCGCATATTCATTAATAGGAAAAACCCCCGAATGGGCGAATTTAGCCCGAATTCAGGGGTTTTTAGCTGGGAAAAATCACCCGGGTGAAGAGGCGTGACTAAATCTTCCAATAACGTTGATTTTCTCCCTTATCTATAGCGTATGGGGTTTGACTGCCGAAGTGATATACTTTTATGCATGTTGATAAAAATAGGTGATTATACCGCTCTTTTACCTCAAATTTAAACAAACGTTTGATTGAAACGGCTGTTTAGTTGATCGAAGTAAATGACTGCTTATTTTGAATTGTGGAAAAATGATCCAATTTTGCTTTTTAATCAACCAATCTTTATAATAGTAATGGTTACCTGTTTGTCCAATTTCATTTTTTTACATAAATCCAAGTTAGAAGTAAAGTAGGAGAATCGAATGAAAAGAGCTCGATTAATCTATAATCCAACATCCGGCAGGGAAACGGTGAAAAAGCAGTTGCCGTACATTTTAGAGCGGCTTGAGATGGCGGGGTATGAAACGTCCTGCCATGCGACGACTCCTGATGAAGGGGACGCCATCCGTGCGGCGCGTCTCGCTGCCGAACGTGGATTTGATTTAGTCATTGCTGCCGGAGGAGACGGCACGCTATATGAAGTCGTCAATGGCCTTGCGGATTTTGAACAGCGTCCAAAACTCGGCCTCATCCCGGCCGGCACGACAAATGATTTTGCCCGCGCCCTCGGCATTCCCCGCACGATTGAAGGGGCCTGTGACGTGCTTTGCGACGGGCATGAGATGCCGGTGGACATCGGGAAGGTAGATGATAAATATTTTATCAACATCGCGGGCGGCGGCCGGTTGACGGAGCTGACCTATGAAGTGCCGAGCAAATTGAAAACGATACTTGGCCAGCTTGCATATTTTTTAAAAGGGATTGAAATGCTTCCTTCGATCCGCCCGACACAGGTGGAAATCGAATACGACGGCAAGCTGTTTGAAGGCGAGATCATGCTGTTCCTCGTTGCCAATACGAATTCAATCGGCGGTTTTGAAAAGCTTGCGCCGACTTCTGAATTTAATGACGGGATGTTTGACCTCATTATTTTAAAGAAGACGAACCTGGCGGAGTTCATTCGCCTTGTCTCACTTGCGTTAAAAGGCGAGCATATTAATGACCCTCATGTCATTTATGAAAAGGCAAACCGGGTGAAAGTACGTCCAACGGAAAAAATGCAGCTAAATTTGGACGGGGAATATGGCGGCCTCCTTCCAAGTGAGTTCGTAAACCTGCGCCATCATTTCCAAATGCTAGTCCCGAAAGAACGCTTGAAATAAGAGCTGGCCAAGAACGGTCAGTCTTTTTTCATAGTAAAGCCTTTGCCAGAGGCTAAATGTGGATTAGAGTGATTATGATCGTCTATCGATCAATTTGAGAAATTTTTGAAGAAGGACGAGTTGCAATGGATAAGGCAATCAAGCCAGTGACAAAAAACGAAATGGTCGAAGTGGAAATTACCGACCTGACCCATGAAGGCGCCGGAGTGGCGAAAGTGAACGGCTTTACACTGTTTGTGCCGAACGCTTTGCCTGGCGAACGGGCGATGGTGAAAGTAGTCGGCGTAAAAAAAGGCTACGGGTTCGGCCGTTTAATGGAAGTATTGGAGAAATCTGAGCAGCGGGTGGAGCCGCCTTGCCCGATTTATAAACAGTGCGGCGGCTGCCAATTGCAGCACCTTTCGTATGAAGGACAGCTTGACTATAAGCGGAAGCAAGTAGAGGAAGTGCTTGCCCGAATCGGGAAGCTGGAGAATGTGCCGGTTCTTCCTGTGCTCGGAATGGACGACCCATGGCGTTACCGTAATAAGGCCCAGGTTCCTGTCGGCGAGCGCGAAGGCGGACTCGTTGCCGGCTTTTATCAAAAAAGGAGCCACGAAATCATCGAGATGGAAAGTTGCTTGATTCAGCAGGCGAAAAACGATGAAGTTGTCCAAACGGTAAAGGGCATTGCCGAGAAGCATGGCCTCCGGGCCTATGACGAACAGCGGCATAAAGGGTTTCTCCGCCATATTATTGCGCGCTACGGCCAGGTGACTGGCGACACGATGATTGTGCTCGTGACCAACGGGAAAGACTTGCCGAACCGGAAAAAAATTGTGGAAGAGATCGTGGACAGACTTCCGAATGTGAAGTCGATCGTGCAAAACATCAATACGAAACGGACGAACGTCATTTTTGGCGAGGAAACGAGAGTGCTCTGGGGTGCGGAATACATTTACGATTACATCGGCGACATTAAGTTCGCGATTTCTGCACGTTCATTTTACCAGGTGAACCCGGAGCAAACGAAGGTGCTTTATGACCAGGCGCTGAAATACGCGGAGCTCAACGGAGATGAAACGGTCATCGACGCGTATTGCGGGATCGGAACGATTTCATTGTTCCTCGCGCAAAAAGCAAAAAAAGTGTACGGCGTGGAAATCGTTCCGGAAGCAATCGAAGACGCAAGGCGTAACGCCGAACTGAATGGCATAACGAATGCGGAATTCGCCGTCGGAGAAGCGGAAGTCGTCATTCCGAACTGGAAAAAGGAAGGCATCACTGCCGACGTCATCGTCGTCGACCCGCCAAGAAAAGGCTGCGACGAAGCCTTGCTAAACACGATCATCGAAATGAAACCTAAACGGGTCGTCTACGTCAGCTGCAACCCGGCAACATTGGCCCGCGACCTCCGTGTTTTGGAGGATGGTGGATTTAAGACAGTTGAAGTCCAGCCAGTGGATATGTTCCCGCAGACGACGCATTGCGAAGCCGTTGCGAAAATAGATTTAAAATAATTTACAGGAGCCTATTCTTAAGGGAATTGGCCCCTTTTTTAGTTTTGTTTTTGTGGTATGATATTATTAAAAATTATTCGAAGTGGATGTATCTGTAAATTTTATATTCTACATGATCTAATATACTAGTCCATAGCAATCAGGAAACTTCTGTAACTCGATATCTGGAATGGATATGATGTTCTTGAGTTATATGCTGGCTTTTGTACATTGATTCTATTTTTTTAGAAAACTGGAAAATAAGCCTTAAAAGTTGCATATGTGGAATGAGTAGACTTACCCATATATTATGCCTTGCAATGGACTCTGAAGGATTAAGCCAAACTGATATTGATGATTTGTATGACAATGGTTGGGAGATTGTTCATGAAAAGGAATCCTTAGCAACTACCCATTAGGATTTTTATGAAGATTGTGCAATGATTAAATACAAAAAGATCTATCAAGAAATGATAGATCTTTGCTCTTAATATGGAAAAAAAGTTGAGCTAATTAAATCTGTAAATTTGTACTAGGAAACAATTTTTTGCAAGGTATCTACTTTTTTTCTAAAACGGGAATCATCCTTCATTTTGTCAAGTGGTCCGCTAAATGATTCAATTTCCTTAATTAGTTCTGTAACTGCACTAGATGTAATCTTGATTTTAAGAATATCCAATAATTCTTTAAATTTATTTTGGCACAACCTGAATTGTAGTCTACTAGATATTGTTTCATCGTTAAAGGATAATATTGCAATTAAGGCTTGATTAGAGTCAAATTGTTTTATTAAATCTGTATAAATAGGTTCAGCATTCCAAGCTACTCCATTACCATTTGTTAGAAAAATCTCTACTAATGTAATTACATATTTTTTATTTACTTGCTCCGGTATTTTTGAATCTCCTATTAAACGCGAGAGCTCCCTAGCAAGTGGAGGTTCACTATAAAAATTATTTGTTCCTCTATGTGCTACTAGTAGGTCATCTAAGGCTGCCTCAATTTCAGCTGCTCTTAATCCATCAGGGATATATGATTCAGCCGATACTATTTCTAAAAAAGCTCTAGCGTTTTTTTGTTCTTCTTGATCATTATTAGCTACAAATTTACCATATTTAATGCCAATGAGGTTTTTTGTATTTTCATCAACATATCCCCATAAATATGGTAATAACCGATGTATATTCTCACGTACTTGAGTAGTAGTATCAGTTCGCGTATATATTCCAAATAAACCTTGAACTAGTGTGTTTGACTGTTCTTGAGAGAAATCCTGAAAGAAAAAAGCAATTTGTTTAGCTTCCTCATCACTAATTATATTCGCTTTTATGTTTGTTAATAATTTTTTAATTTCGATAGTAATATTTGAGAGTGGAAGAGAAATAACTTCATTTATACAAGTTTCTAACCATGATACAATTTGCAATCCCGTTAGTTCATTTTGGTTTGGGTGTGCAGCACTTGCCCAATTTCTCATATACCTTATATAGTCTAAGTGCTTGAAACCTAATTCAGATATTAAACCTATTTCTTTAGCACCATGAATAAGTTCGCTGTCGTCTATCTTGTCTAAATCAGATTCATCTTTTAAACGCTTTCTTTTTTCTTGACTTTTTACCGCATTATCAAAAAAGTAATTTAAATCGTATTGGACAACTCTATTTCTTAATTCATTTATTGTTTCATCCCATAGATAATTTAAAGCGGCATCAAATAGTCCCGCAGTTACAGCTGCTACAAATTTTGATATGTACAATGAATTACTCTTAGCTTCCGGACTAAGCTCAGAAAGGGCATCTGGAATATTTCTATAGACAGTAATGCGTTGTGGAACTGGAACAAGAACTGATTCATAAGGTAATCCGATTTCTTGTAGATAGGTTATTAAACTTTTTTCAAACTTAAATAAATCTAGATTAGTATTTTGCCGCTCTACTAAATCTCCTGAAGTTACAGTTGTTATTTCGTTATTCATTTTTTACCTCCTTTAGCAGTCATAATTTTTTGAAATTTACATATCATAGTCAGCGAACAAGAAAGTGTATCATAAATTCGAGTATATACAAAATTTTAACATAATTTGATTTATAATTTAAGTAATTGTAATAAAATGTCCAGAAATTACTGAGAGTTTTGTTAACTTTTTTAGCTATTTTAATTGTCCGACTAAAAGCACCTTATAAATCTCAAATTTAAAAATGCACCACTACATCTCTTTTTTAATGTTATCTACGCCAACTCTCCAAGGAATGTGCTACTCAATTAACTTTAAAATCAAAGGATTTTTGGATGGCTAAACGGGATTTGACCATCTTGCTACTCGTTTATAAAAAAGTTGCACCGTATTACCCCTTTGGATATGATCGTCTAAAGGGGGGTATTTACAGAAAAAACTTTGAATGAAAGCGGATTAAGAAACCGTCAATTGACATTAGGATGAAAAAGGGTGCTTATTATGCCAGTCAATTCTTTTTATAACTACCC
>NZ_JBBHZM010000077.1:0-5021 GCF_049843615.1 Fictibacillus sp. Mic-4
AGAAAAAATGCATCGACTTGATAAGCGCAGTTTCTTTCTTTTATAATAAAAAGGTTATGTAAATGAAAAAGGATGTGTCCGAAATGGCTGAAAAAGAAACGGGAATTTCGGTCAAACTGTCAATTGAAACGGAAATCCGCCATGATGGAATGAAAGAAGCGCATTCCGGAACGGCAGACGGGATGCTCTATAAAAAAGGCGATTCCACTTATTTAAAATATATAGAAGAGATCGAAGAAGTTGGATCGGTCAACAACGTCATTAAGATGAATCATACAGGCATTGTCGTCATTCGCAACGGAAGCGTAGGGATGCGCCAAAAATTTTTAATCGGGCAAACGACGCAAGGGATGTATGACAGCCCATTTGGCCAATTGAGGATGGAAACGACGACGAAAGCGATGGAATTTCGCTGGAACCGGCAGGAAGGGCACGGTGAGCTACTTCTTGAATATGCGCTCGTTTTGCAAGGCGAAAAGGCAGGAAATCACACGATAAAAATTTATTTTAAGGAGGTTGATGAAACATGAACATCGTAGATCAAATGAAAATCCAGTTAAAAAAAGAAATTGAAGAGGCTGTTTTAAAGGCCGGGCTTGCCGAAAGAGAGCAGCTTCCGGAAGTTGTGTTAGAAGTGCCGAAGGATAAAGCACATGGAGATTATGCGACAAATATGGCGATGCAGCTTGCCCGCATTGCAAAAAAGGCGCCGAGAATGATCGCTGATGAGATTGTAAAGCATTTTGATAAAACAAAGGCGTCGATTGGGAAAATTGAAATTGCCGGACCAGGTTTCATTAATTTTTATATGGACAATTCGTATTTGACGGATTTGATCCCGACCATTTTAAAAGCGGGCGAACATTATGGCGAAACGAACCTTGGACAGGGCAAAAAGGTGCAAGTCGAGTTCGTATCGGCCAATCCGACAGGAAACTTACACCTCGGCCATGCCCGCGGGGCGGCAGTCGGCGATACGCTTTCTAACATCCTTAATAAAGCGGGCTTTGACGTTTCCAGGGAATATTACATTAATGATGCCGGAAATCAAATCAACAATTTGGCGTACTCAATTGAAGCACGCTATCTTCAGGCGCTCGGAATCGAAAAAGAAATGCCGGCAGACGGTTATTACGGCGAGGATATTATCGAGTTCGGAAAAGAGCTCGCTGCCGAATACGGCGATAAGCTTACCAGGAAGGATGAAAAGGAACGGTTTGAGTTTTTCCGTGAATACGGGCTAAAACGGGAACTTGAGAAGATCAAGAAGGTTTTGGATGAATTTAGAGTTCCATTTGATGTCTGGTACTCTGAAAGATCTCTCTATGAAACAGGAAAAATTGATACCGCTCTTGAAAAATTGAAAGAAAAAGGTGTCATTTACGAAAAAGACGGGGCAACCTGGTTCCGCACAACCGATTTCGGGGATGACAAAGACCGCGTATTGATTAAAAATGATGGTTCGTATACGTATTTGACACCGGATATCGCCTACCATAAAGATAAACTGGAGCGCGGCTTTGAAAAGTTGATCAACGTCTGGGGCGCGGATCACCACGGCTATATTCCGCGAATGAAAGCGGCGATTGAAGCGCTTGGCCATGACCGCGAGCAGCTTGAAGTAGTGATTATCCAGTTCGTTTCTCTATTCCAAAATGGCGAAAAAGTGAAGATGAGCAAACGTACAGGTAAGGCGGTAACGTTAAAAGACTTGATGGAGGAAGTCGGAATTGACGCAACCCGTTACTTCTTTGCGATGAGAAGCTCCGACACTCATCTTGATTTTGACATGGACTTAGCTGTATCCAAATCCAATGAAAACCCGGTCTTCTACGTGCAATATGCGCATGCGCGGGTGTGCAGCATGCTTCGCCAGGGACAGGAAATGGGCCTTTCTTATGATGGGGAACTGGATTTATCCCACATTTCAACAGAAAAAGAGTTTGAGTTGTTAAAGAAGCTCGGGGAATTCCCAGCGGTCATCAATGAAGCGGCGGAGAAGCTGTTGACCCACCGCATTACGAACTATGTCTTTGAAGTGGCGTCCGCCCTGCACAGCTTTTACAACGCTGAACGCGTACTGGATGAAAGCAACAAAGAAAAATCAGCGGCCCGCTATGCATTAATGAAAGCAACGCAAATCACCATCGAAAATGCCTTGAAGATCATCGGTGTTACGGCACCCGAGCGGATGTAGTAACTTTTGGAGTCAGTCAAAATAAAGCAGGTGGGTAAAAACGATTTGTTTTTATCCACCTGCATTTCTTTTAAAAGCAAACAAAAAGTAACCCACCCTGTACCGGCCAGTGTTAGGAGTTAGGTTACTTTTTTACTTCAAATATTCTGGAAAATGATGAAAGCGGGGAATGAAACATCATCGGTGTTACGCAACCTGAGCGGGTGCAAGGCTTTTACTCCTTTCTGCAATAAGAAAGGAGTTTTTTTATAAAAGTAGTCAATAATTCTTATGTGAACAAACATGTTATTGAGAAAGAGGTCGCTCCTTTTAGATAGTCGTCTTTCTTAGTTGAGATGGCGAGTGAGCTAAGTATAATAAGATAGGTGACATGGAAATATAATACATTACGCCAGAGAAAATTTCACAATCATAGAGGGATTTCCAAAAAAATGTAGAATATTTGTTGTAAAGAATTATTGAAGGGCGAGGGTATTATATGACGAGAACCTTTATGAATATTTTTTCTCGAATGATTTTTACTGTTTTTGGAATTGTCTTAATCTCAGCTTTTTTAGGTTTGTTTATTGATGGAGTCCATTTAAAATTCTCCCTATTTATCGAAAATTTTATAGAAATTATAAAATACCTTAATAACCCAGGACAAGAATTAGAGGTTAATTATATAGGAACAAAAATAAAGCTTTTTCCGGGAATTTGGAGTTTTTATCTTTATTCAATCATTATATTTATTAGTTCATTCTTGTTATCTTTGATTATAAGCTCTTTAATATCAATTGCAACGTTTTTCTTATCAAAAAAAGTAGTTAGAAAAATCGTTTATTTAGCATCTCTTTTGGAGTCATTACCGGATATTTTCATCATCATCATTATTCAGTTTATTGTAATTTGGATATATAAAAAAACAGGTTTACTTCTTTTCCCTGTTGCGGGAGCTTTTGAACGGGCTTATTTTTTACCAATTCTTACGCTAACTATATTACCTACAATTATGTTTTATCGAATAATAATCTTGTTAATGGAGGAAGAGTTTAATAAACCTTATACTGAATTTGGTAGAAGCAAAGGTTTTCGGTTGTTGTATATTCTATGTATTCATGTTCTCAGAAATATTGCTATTAGTGTAGCAAATCATTCAAAATCGATCATTTGGGTAATGCTTTCAAATTTAATTATATTTGAACGGTTATTTAATATTTATGGATTATTTAATTTCATTTTCCAAAACCCCAATATTTGCATTATTTGCACCAGTTTGATTTTATTTTATATACCTATTGTTATACTGTTATCTATTATTAGATTAATAATTGAAAAAACTACTGGACAGGAGGTACTGTTATAGTGGCCAAAAATCTTATAAAGAGCCCGTCCTTTATTATAGGTTCTTTAATCATTATGCTTCTATTTTTTCTAAGTATTTTTTATAAAATTATCTTTAATGATCATATTCCTCAACCAGGAATAAATATTATGTATGATAAACAAGGGAAACTGTTAAAAGGAGTTCTAACTCCAAAACAACATCCTCCATTGGGAACAGATAACCAAGGTAGAGATATTTTTTTTGTTATGTTAGTAGGTGCTAAGTATACAATTGGAACAGGATTTTTAGTAGCCTTTTTTCGCCTGTTCTTTTCCACTATAATCGGAGTTTTCTTTAGCTTTTACTTTTCAAAATGGACCAAATTTGCAACTGCCATTGTGGAGTCAAGTAATTTTTTCCCGGCTACCATTTTTACATATTATCTTCTGCAATATATATTGTTTTATGATTTCCTATTTCATGATAAATTTACTTACCCCCTTTGGATACGGATTATGATCAATTTAATGGTATTAATCGTTGTTGCTATTCCTTCTACTGCATTACTTATTTCAAACGAAACGAGAAACATTATAAAGAATGAATTTATTGAAAGTGCAATCGTTTTAGGGGCTAACAAATTTCATATTGTGAAAACTCATATTCGACCGTTCTTATTGCCCCAATTATTCATCGTATTTTTACGTGAATTTATTCAAGTTATGCTTTTAATAGCCCATCTTGGACTTTTAGGAATTATGGTTGGTGGAGGTCAACCGGGTGAAGATTTATTCCAGAGAAAAATTATCGTATCCATTTCTAACGAATGGTCCGGGTTAATCGGAAGCTGGTGGAGTTTTTTATGGACATCATATCCATGGATACCCTTCATTCCCATTTGTTTCTTTACATTGATTATTATAGCTGCCAAACTTACTTTAGAAGGATTTACCCAAGCATTATCAAAAAATCCCTCAAGTAGCTATTTGAATATTGAAAAGCCCACAAAGAATGTAATGACTAACCCTATTGAAAAAAAAGATTTTGTTAGCATAGAATAGAGGACAAAAAATTCTAATTTTTCAATATAATTGTTGACGGAAATACAAAGTATGCTATAATAGGGAAAAACAAGGAGGTGATAAGAGTGAAAATTTTCGAAAGATTGTTTGGTTTGAAAACGGTTACACCAATGAGCACTTTAGTATGTGATAGTAAAACAAAATGCAGAGATAATCCAAATTATAGCACAACTTGGGAAATTTTACCGAGCGGAGCAAAGGTTTATAGAGGTTGCTGTTAAAAAAATTAGAGCTAAGAGGCTACCATCTCTTAGCTCTAATTATAAAAGGGAGGTTTCAAGTAAAATGAGTGTTTTTTTAATTCCATGGCTTTGTCTAGCAATAGGAATTTTTAAAAAACTAACTAATTTAAAGGGTAGTTTGAAAATTTTCGAAGATCTAATCCGACCAATAAGCTTTCCTCAACATTATCTTGTCAATAAAAATATATTAGATA
>NZ_JBBHZM010000078.1:0-4766 GCF_049843615.1 Fictibacillus sp. Mic-4
ATTTTAAGTGGCGGGTAGTTCACTAGACTAGAGAGGATTTAGTAAGATGAACATCCTATTAGCAGAAGATGATCTCCGGCTTGGGAAGCTCATTGTTCATATGTTAAAGAAAACAGGAGAATATAAGATTGATTGGGTAACCACAGGAAATGACGCTTTTGATTATGCCCTTATGTCACACTATGACGTGTTAATCCTGGACTGGATGATGCCAGAAGGGGACGGAGTGGAAGTATGCCGCCGGCTGCGGAAACAAGACTATTCAGGAGCCATCCTTATCCTTACTGCGAAAGATGCCGTCCAGGACCGAGTGGCAGGATTGGATTCGGGGGCGGATGATTATCTCATTAAACCATTTGAAATTGATGAACTTCTTGCACGCCTGCGGGCACTTTCCAGGCGAAATTATGCCCCTATCGTCGAAGAGACGGTCGATCTTCATGGTCTCGTGTTAAATCGCACAAGTTATACGATTCATCGAGGAAACAAGCATATTCAGTTAACACCGCGCGAATTTCAATTATTCGATTTGCTCGTACGAAATAAGGGACAAGTGCTGCCCCGTGACATTATCCTCGACCGTGTGTGGGGATTTGATGCGGATGTGTCGATTAAAATCGTTGATGCGACGGTGAAATTGCTCCGGAAGAAGCTGCATATGCTCATTCATCAAGAGTTGATTCAAAGTAAACGCGGGGTGGGCTACAAACTTGAAATTTAATATTATGTCGCGTCTTAGCGACCCATTCAAAAGGGACGTATTCAAACGCACGCAAATTCGTTTGACTCTTATTTACAGCGCACTTATCATGCTTTTTCTGATCCTTTTTATTGTCATTGATTATACGCTTGTTTACCAAATTAACTCGAATCAACAGGAAAAGCAAATTCAAAAACTTGCCGATCAAGAGTTGATCGTCATCAAAGACCAATTAATGAGGGGTAAAAAAGTAGGTCCGGATATCACGGTAATAGGGGAGGATCAATTTTTTTATTACGTAGTGAATTCTGATGGCCAGCTAATTGCAGGAGATGAAGTCAATCCCCGATTGCGTGAAGATTTGTTGAAGAACTTGATCGGGTGGATTCCTCAAATGGATGAAACGCGATATCAAACATTGAAAGAAACGCATCGTCATCCATGGGAACAACGAGGAGCGATTGGCGAATCGGAATCGCGTGACATTCGTCTATTGATGGCGGGACGGCCGATTTATAACGGAAATCAATTGATTGGCGTTTTTTATATAGGAAAAAATATATCCTATCAATATGGGCTTTATAAATTGCTGCTTATTATATTAAGCATATTGGCAATAGTCTTTTCAGGAGTTGCCGTATTCATCAGTTACATCATGTCAAAGCGCGCAATGATCCCAATCATTCAAGCTTATACAAGGCAGCGTGAATTTACTGCGGATGCTTCCCATGAATTGCGGACTCCTTTAAGTGTGATGCTGTCTTCTATTAATGCGTTGGAGATGGAAAACAGTATCGAGAAGGACGAATTTTCCCGCAGCCTATTGTCCAATATGAAAGACGAAGTGAAACGCATGACAAAGCTGGTCGCCCATTTGCTGACATTGGCCCGATCGGATTCAGATAAAATTGAGCTGTTTGTAGAGAGGTTTGATTTTCGTTCTGACGTTGATAAATTAATCCAAACGATTAAGCCACTTGCGGATTCAAAACAAATAATAGTAGGGTTGCATGCTCCAAATGCACTTGTTGTTTATGCGGATCGCGAGCGGCTAAAACAGTTATTGTACATTTTGCTTGAAAATGGGATAAAATACACGCCAAATGGGGGAGAAGTCGATTTAACGCTTTCTTTAGAAACGTATAAACAATCGAAAACATTGACGATCGCTGTACGAGATACGGGAATAGGAATTGAGCCAGAACACCATCATCGCATTTTCGAACGGTTTTATCGCGTAGATCCATCCCGGTCACGGCAAATGGGAGGTCACGGTTTAGGGCTGGCCATTGCGAAGGCGATTATTGATTCCCATCACGGAACGATTCACGTTGAGAGCCAGCCCGGACAAGGTACCACCTTTATGATAAAAATCCCTGTGGCGGATCCAGCCAATGAATAGACGCGCAAGAAACTTTTTTAAAAGGTTCTTGCGTTTTTTTTGGGCTTTTTTTCATTTTTTCACTCAATTTTCATCATTGAAGGATAAAGTAACAGATGAGCAGGACAAAGACACTCGCCTGCTCTTACACCTATAAAAAATTTTAGGAGGAATGTACATGTTGAAGAAAAAATCAATCGGCTACATATTGGCAGGAGCATTATCACTTAGCGTTGCGGGGGTAGTTCCCGTATTTGCCGCAAGTAATGATGATAGCAGTACGGCAGCAAAATCGCAGGGAGAGGCACTGTTTTCAAAACGAGGTCACGGTTTTGGTTTTAAAGAAGGTTTTAGAGCCGATCCGGATATGATTAAGCAAAAAGCGAAGGAATTAGGTATTAAAACAACAGGAAAAGATACAGAAACATTGATGAAAGAAATACGCAATACGGAAATCAAAAAAGAGGCCAAAGAGCTGGGAATTAAAACCAGCGGAAAAGAAATCGACACGTTAGCGAAAGAAGTACGAGAAGCGCGAATCAAGAAAGAGGCAAAGGAACTGGGCATCAAAACAAGCGGAAAAGAAATCAACACATTAGCGAAAGAGGTACGAGAAGCACGAATTAAGAAAGAAGCAAAGGAACTGGGCATCAAAACAAGCGGAAAAGAAATCGACACATTAGCGAAAGAGGTACGAGAAGCACGAATTAAGAAAGAGGCAAAAAAATTAGGCATTAAAGCAGAGGGAAAAGATATTCCAACTCTTGCGAAAGAAGTGCATGATCGGCAAATCCTTCAAACTGCGAAAAAACTCGGCATTGTTACAAAAGGTAAACGTACTGAAGAAATTTTGAACGAGATTATCACCAATCATGCTGATAAGGTAAAAGACTTAGATCTTTTTCCATTTAAAGACCGTGAGCATCCATTTGGAATTTTTCATATGAAAAGGGAGGGCTTCGATTGGAAGGACAAAGTCGTTGAACGGTAAAAAGAAGCAGGCAGCTCATGATAATTGACTCATCAAAAAAGCAGTGAGGTGCATGAACCACGCTGCTTTTTTGAATGATGTATATTCTGTTTGTAATTTTAAATGCGGAGGACATAACATGAAAAAGAATTATACAAAAATCGTATTCGATTTACTGATGGCAATAACGTTTGTGTTGCTAATGAATCCAAGAGTATTAAACGGGCTGCCCTTTCATGAAATTGCCGGGCTTGTAATAGGAGCAGCGATTCTTATCCATATCGGATTGAACTATCGGTGGGTAGTTACGACAACGAAAAAAATTTTTGATAGCAACCTCCCTAAAAAGACCCGATTTAGTTTTTTCTTAAATATTTTGCTATTAATTTCGATGGCTACCGTTATTATTTCAGGCATATTCATTTCCAGGGTAGTGTTTCCGGGTCTGGCTATTCAAGAGGGCCACGCGATTCGTGGCATCCATAGTTTATCAGCCGACATGACACTCGCATTGGTTGGCTTGCATATTGCAGTACATTGGCAGTGGATCATGAACATTTGTAGAAAAGCGTTTCAATCGAAGGAAGGAAAACTTAGAAGGGGAGCCATTGCATCAGTTGTCCTGGCACTTGCCGTTTTGGCAGGCGGAATCCAATGGTTTTCTTCATCAGCTTCTATCAATGCAGGTGATTTCAACAAGAAACAAATGCTGCCAAAAGGCGATGGACAGTTTGCCAACAATGTACATCAAGGACCGCCCGACGGAGATTTAGGTGAAGTGAAGTTTCACGGAAGAGATGGACACGGCGGCAAGAGCAATCCATTTCTCGTCGTTCTTAACTATTTCGCGATATGGGCAGCCATCATTATTCCAACTTATTATGTGGAACAACGCATTTTGAGGAATAAAAGAAAATCAAGACTGGTTCATCCTCAAAATGTAGGATAGCAGCTATCGATTAAAACAAAAGAAAGTGGCTATGAAAATAATTTTTGCTGAAAGAATGTTTTTATCCCGGGGAAACCAGGCATTATAATTAGATATTCGAATGAAAAGGTGTGCCAGATATGGTACTCCTTTTTAATGCAAAATCCATAACGTTATGAAGCTCGATATTTTCAGGAAAGTGTTGTAAAATTTTAGAGAGAAATAAGAACTGCACATTAATGAATTGCCTCTTAAATTTCTGTCCCCATCCATTCCCCGTCTTGCAAGAATCTCAAACATCTTATAAGTTTTTGAAAACTATATTGAAAAGAAGGTTAGAGAGGATGTTGACTATTGCCAATGCCTTATAAATCCAGAACTGAATCTAAAGAGTTGCAAATTCTAAAACTTTTATACAGGAGAATGGATTTGCCTGATCAAATGAAGCAGTACTATTTCAATCTGAAAAAAGGGTTTGAAGGGGAGGTGAAGTTTGATTTATTGACAAAGGAACTTCAATGTGAATGCTTTATCTTTAACGATTTGATGCTCTCTATCAATAACACGGCGATCTGTCAACCTCAGTTGAAAATTCCCCATTCGTTATAATTTTGAACAACTCCCTCCCAGAGGGATTGTCCGGTAAACGTGGGGAATTTTCAACCGGAACTATTGAGTATTCTATCACCGGATTCTACAGATCCAAATTGACTCACTCATCATTGCTTCAGAAACCATTTATATTTTCGAAGTGAAAAATTATGAAGGGGACTATTATTATGAATCC
>NZ_JBBHZM010000079.1:0-4275 GCF_049843615.1 Fictibacillus sp. Mic-4
GCCAGGAGACCAATTTTTGTCCGATAGAACGCCTCTCAAGGACAAAAACGGAGCCTGGATGCCAAATTTTATCCAATCAAAAAAATTTGTAAAAGATCGATAAAATATTATCGGAATGAATTATCTTAATATTTTTTATCGTATGAAACATACACGTACTTCTTTTACTTTCATTGTGAGAAAAAACATTTTGTCAGAAAAGGTGAATGCAATGAAGAATTCTGCTTATTGGATTACGAATGCCCGGTTAGAAACGGGCTATCAATATGAGAATGGCGCTGCCGCAGCGACTAGAGCGGCAAATTTCCATCTGTTAATCGAAAACGGAACGATCAAGTCAATCGTTCCTGCAAATGATCCGTTAGAAAGTGATTTTCCAAAGAAAGATGCAAAGAGTCTTTTGGTTCTTCCTTCCTTTATTGAAAAGCATTGCCATCTGGATAAAACGTTAGTTGGTGACTCATGGCGGGCTTGCCTTCCAGTAGCCAATCGGATTGAGAACTGCAATCTCGAAAAAGATTTGCTTCCTACTTTGTCGACGACAACAAAAGAGAGAGCCGAAGCGCTATTAGATATCCTGCAAAAGGCGGGTTCTACCCATGTACGCACTCATGTCGACATTTATCCGGAAGCCGGCCTGAAAAATTTGAGATCTGTTCAAGAAGCCCTGGCAACCTATGAAGGAAGGTTGTCTCATGAGATTGTCGCTTTTCCACAACACGGTTTATTGCGCACAAAATCGAAGGACTTAGTAAGGGAGGCATTAAGAGAAGGCGCCAACCTGGTTGGGGGCGTTGACCCGGCCATAATCGATGGCGACATTGAGGCATCTTTGCAACAGATGATGGATATCGCTGTTGAGGCAAACGTAGATATTGATTTGCATTTGCATGATCCGGGCCACCTCGGGATTTTTACAATTAGAAGGCTGGCGGCACTGACACAAGAAGCCGGATGGCAGGGCCGGGTCGCTATAAGCCATGCTTATGGATTGGGCGAAGTTTCTTTGGCGGAAGCTCTTGATGTGGCGGACATGTTGGCCGAAGTCGGCATTTCGATCATTACAAGCGTTCCGATTGATGGCCCCATGCCAAATATTGAGTTGCTGCGTAAGAAGGGAGTTAATGTTGCAGTCGGGTGCGACAATATTTTTGATTCATGGTCTCCTTTTGGCAATGGCGACATTCTCGAGCGGGCAAGCCGTTTGGCGGAGCGGTTCAATTGGGTGGATGAACGGTCGCTCGCGCAAACACTTGGTTTCATTACGGGCGGGAAGACGCCTTTAGATAAAGAAGGAAAACGTATTTGGCCGGCAATCGGGGATGAAGCGAGCATGGTCTTTGTTGAAGCCAGCTGTTCAGCAGAAGCGGTAGCTAGAAGATCAAAGCGGCAAGCTGTCATGTATAAAGGCAAGATAGTTTCTGGAGAGCTTTAGTCTGCTTGAATTTTCTTTAGAAGATAGGAAGAGGCGGAAAGTCGAAATTCAGCTTCAACAAGCCGGAGAAAAACACTCACCGAAATTAAACAAATTTAATTATACTGCAGGAATTTTAAATGGAATAAAAAAATGCACCCTTGCATCCAACGACGCAGGGGCGCATTAATTAAACGATGCAGAGGGAATAGTGGCCTATGCCTCTGTCTTCGCATTTTCAAGCTCGTTCACGGCCAAGTTTTTCTTTATTTTGTAATAAATTGTTGTACCCAGTAAGTTCCATAGGAACCACCTGTAGCGTAGCCAATGCCGATTTCTTTTAAGTTAGGATCAAGAATGTTTGCGCGGTGCCCCGGGCTTTTCATCCAGGAATCCATTACATCCTGGGCATCTTTTTGGCCGGCCGCGATGTTTTCAGCTGCACGGCTGTAATTGATGCCGAACTGCTTCATCATTTGGAATGGATCTCCATACGTCGGCGAATTATGGTCAAAATAGTTTTTATCACGCATATCTTCGGCTTTAAGTGTAGCTGTTTTATCTAAGGAAGCGTTATCTTTTAATGGCGCTAGTCCTTGTTTGGAGCGCTCTTTATTCACTAACGAGATGACTTGATTCCCGATTGTTTCGTTCACGTTAGCAGATGGCTGTTTATCTGGTGCTTGTTGCTTTGTTTCGGTTTGCGGAGCTTGCTGCTGTTTCACTGGCTCCTGTTTTTGTTCAGGCTCTGCAGCCACTTTCGGTTGAGCAGGTTGCTTTTTATCGATAAAATTGACTTTGGATTCAATATCGTTATTCCAGTGGAATCCATAGTTTTTTGTTTCTTTATTTTGAACGTGCTGAACGTCAGGTTTTGCTTGATTTGCGTCTGCGTGGTTTACTGCATGTCCGCATGGCGTTAATAGCATTGTTGCAAGTAGGATTGATTTCATTTCCTCATCTCCCTTTGTGTTTTTTGGAGCCTGCATCAAGGTTAACGTGAAAATGGACGCAGGAACAACCGGGAAATATTGCTAGTTGCCTTTAGCCATCTGCTACTTTGCCAGCCAGAATGGGCTTTTGAGCGTATAAGCCGCTTCTAAGTTACAAATATTAACTTTGACATGGCAGGCTCCATTTGATATTGCTAGTGAAGCTGCCCCCCTTGCGATAAGATAATGGCACCATATTGTACGTTAAAAAATGAGGGAAAAAGAAACTTTCTCATTGGCATTAACAGCTTGAACGTGCTTTTGAAAAACAGGAAAAACGTTAAATATTTTCAGGAATCAACCCGGTAATCGCGCCTTTTTCCCTTAACTTGAAAATAAGCACGCACATTTCATCGTATCAGCAAATGAAGCCATTTATTTTGTTTGGTATCTTGGCCTGGGATCGTTCAATGGAGGATATTAACGTTTATTCACAAGGGAAATTGTGAAGTGGGTGTATTCTGCCCGCAATATTGTTCAAACGGGTGTGGGTGCTTTATGGTAGGGATTAAGGGGGTCAATCGCGGGGGGTTCAGGGAAAAGGCAAAAAACAATGGTTGCGAACAATAAGCGTCGATCGGCTTTCGACTCCGCTCATTCGCATTCAAGCAGCTATTGGTACAAGCTACATAGGAAGATGCAATGTCCCTGTATAGCTAAAAATCAACAACTATTGGGAATATGGCCGTGGAGTTTTGATACATGCAATTTGCCAGGGGATCATTTTAAGGCGAATGGCCAATAATGGTTTTAAAAAAGCTACTTTAGATCATGGACTAAAGTAGCATTTCTGATATTTTCCTATTGATAAAGCTGGTCGCTTTCTCCCGCAATTGGGTTTTGGCCCTGGTATTTGTTTAAGTATTGCTGGATCGGCTTTTGATTTTCAGGAACCACTTGATACATTGCGCCGATTTTTCCGATCATGTTTGGATCCGCTTGTTCTAACGGGTAATAGCCTTTCTTTACCATGTATTGCCACATATCATAGGCATGTGAACAGCTCATCATAAAGGCCGTTTGATGAAAGGAGCGCAATTCCGGATTTGCGGCTTCCATTGCCGCATTCGCATATTCGCGTCCGGCTCGTTTCAATGTTAATAGGTAAGCCGTCGCCATTTCGCGATCGTTAAAATCCTGAATCATTGTGCGTGGCTGAACCGGTGGGTATTGGCCGGCAGGAGACTGTGTATAATTGCCAAGCTGCCCATTTTCCTTAAAAAGCTTTAATTCTTTTGTAGCGCCTTCCGTCTGGCTGATGAATGACGCTTTCATATTATAGTCGCGGATATGGTGCGGGAAATGGCGTTCTAAAATACTTTTAAATTCTGGGTCCTGAACATGTTGCAACATGTAAGCCATATTTGTGATCGTGTTTACGCAACTCATCGATAATTCATTTAAATCCATGAGTTCATGTGCTGCTAGCTGCATTGTTTTCCTCCTTTTTTGATCGAAGTAATCACATACAGCCTTAATTTTCCCAATCGCATATCCTTTTATCCGAATAATCTTTTCTCTAACAATAAATAAAATCCCCGGGTCATCCCAAGGATGTAGGCTATCTACACCTTACACATTTCTGTCTTAGCAAAATCAAACTAAGGCGGAGTTTTGATAAAGAGTGAAGTGATATACATAAGATAAGTCAATTCGATTTCAACCCAGGCTAAACCGACATCTATCACAATCGCGTCGAGGTTGTACCAATAGACGTTAAAGGCGAAACCAATTTAGAGGGGTTGAACAAAATCAGTGCCGGCGGAAAGAAAAAAGTCCAATAGAGCTCGTCTATTGGACAAAATCAGGCTCAGCGGAAAGAAAACTGTCCAATAGGGCCTGTCTATTGAACAAAAACCAGTCCGGAAA
>NZ_JBBHZM010000080.1:0-4230 GCF_049843615.1 Fictibacillus sp. Mic-4
CTTTCCAAAAAAATAGTTTAACGTTGTAAATCCGCATTTTCCTGACGGAACCCCGGAAATAGTCTTAATGGTTCTTGTTCAATTTTTGCAACCGGGATAAAATAGGAACATACAATCTAATTTCTTTCTCTACTTCTTGTAACGGACTTGCCCGACTACCAAACTGGGGAGGGGAATGGTATGACAGTATTTGAAGCATTGTCTTTGATGATTAGCTTTTCAGTACTAGTGGTCACCATTATTCGCTCCAACAATAAGGAATAATAGGGGCAATTTCATCCAGACATACTACAAAACGCCATGCGCAAGCATGGCCTTTTTTTGTACGAACAGCACTTCCAGTGATAAAGTGCTGAATTAATGAAACTCCGGGATAATGATGGTAAATTCTGTTCCCTTCCCGAGTTCACTTTGAATGTGAATTCGCCCTTTCATCGATTCGATAATCCGGAAGGTAACCATTAACCCGAGCCCGGTTCCTTTTTCTTTCGTTGAGTAAAACGGGGAGCCGGCACGATAAATTTCTTCTTTTGTCATTCCTGAACCTGTATCGCAAATCGTTAACACCGCTTTTGAGTTCCTTTTATTCACAGTAAGGTGAACATCCCCTTTTTCTTTAATCGATTCAACCCCGTTTTTAATCATATTGATAAGCGCCTGTTGAAAACGATCAGGGTTTCCTTCCACCATCACATCTTGAACAACCGTCAAGTACAAATTCACATTGTGAAGAGTGGCAAAGGGACGCAAAATATTAATTGATTTCTCGACTTGTTGCTTTAATGATAAAATTTCTTTCCTTTCCTCTTGTGGCCTGGCGAGAGACAAATAGTCATTAATAATGCTGCCCGCTCGATCCAATTCTTCCATCGCAAGGTTCATAAATTCCTTATCATTTGCTGGTAAATATTCATTTTCTGAGATCAATTGAATAAAGCCTCTTGTAGTCGTTAATGGGTTTCTTATTTCGTGGGCAACGGAAGCTGCTAATTCGCTTACTACCTGTGTCTTTTCACTTTGTTGAATGCGCTCTCTCATGATTTCCGTATTTCGAATGCTCTCAATCGTATAAACGGCAAAAAACATGGTGAAATATTGAATCAAGAACAAAATAACGAAAAAAGGTAAAATCGTATAAAAGGAGTCCTGGAAAACGGTAACAGATGCCGTTTTCAAAATTGACGACACAATCACAAGGAAGCCAGCGATCATTATTTTTTCACGGACTCGCATCGTGTGATAATAATTCACCAGTCTAAACGAAATTAAAATGACCAATAAATCGATACTTAAAATGATCGCTAAATCATGTCCACCAAGAGTAACACGATAAATGAAGTAAATTGCCGCAACGAGCCATCCGCTGCTTGCAGTCCCATATAAAATGCCGATGATGACAGGAAGCATGCGAAAATCGAAGACAAAACCGTCCTTCACCATAATTGGAAGCGACATGCATAAAATGACAAGCAAACTGCAAAGAATACCGATCGAAAATGTCCGATTTTGCGTATGTTCGATACACCGTGTTTTTCTTGTATATACATGCTGGTAGACAAATATCGGTGTGGCTACCATTAGAACTTGTAATAATGTATCCTTAATTAGTTGTATGGTCATAGATCTTACCAGCCTTATCAATTTCTTATATGTATCATTGTAAATCAAAAAACCCTGCAGGAGAAATACTTCTGCAGGGTTTGGGGAAATTATTTTACTACTACAATTTGATCGTCATGAACATCGACTTTTAATTCGTGAACATTTTCTTCATCAAGCAATCGATCTGCGATTTGGTCTTCCACTTTTTCCTGAATGACACGGCGCAATGGTCGTGCACCAAAAGCTGGATGGTAGCCAAGTTCAGCGATTTTCTTTTTCGCTTCATCCGTAAATGTTACTGTGATATCTTGTTCTTTAAGATTTTCATTAAGTTCTTCCAGCATTAAATCTACAATTGCAAGAAGATGCTCTTCTTTAAGAGATTGGAATTGGACAATGCTGTCAAAACGGTTTAAGAATTCCGGTTTGAAGAACATTTTAAGCGAATCTAAGATGTTCGTTTCTTTTTCTTTTTCCGTCTGGTTAAATCCAAGCGGTTTCGTTTGTTTCATACCGGAACCTGCATTAGATGTCATGATGATGACTGTATCCTTAAAGCTTACCGTACGTCCCTGGCTATCGGTTAGACGGCCGTCTTCAAGAATTTGCAAGAACATATGCTGGACGTCAGGGTGCGCTTTTTCAATTTCGTCCAATAAAATGATGCTGTATGGCTTGCGGCGCACTTGTTCGGTTAATTGTCCGGCTTCTTCAAAACCAACGTAGCCTGGAGGTGAACCGATCAGTTTAGACACCGCATGTTTTTCCATATATTCGCTCATGTCAAGACGTATCATTGCGTCCTTATCACCGAATAATTCTTCGGCAAGAGCTTTCGTCAACTCCGTTTTACCGACGCCGGTTGGTCCAACGAATAAGAATGATCCAATTGGACGGTCTTTTTTCTTTAGACCTGCACGGCTGCGGCGAATCGCTTTTGCCACTTTTTCGACCGCTTCATCCTGCCCGATCACTCTGCTTGATAAATGTTTTGCTAAATTTTTCATTTTTGATTGTTCATCGATTTGAAGTTTGCGGACAGGGATGCCTGTTTTTTCTTCAACGATTTTTTGAATGTCGCTTGCAGTGACAACCGCCTTGTTGGCTTCACTTTTCTCTTTTAATTTTTCCTCGAGCTGCAATTCTTCCTGGCGAAGTTTCGCTGCAAGCTCATAGTTTTCTTCCATTGCCGCTTTTTCTTTTTCACCGACAATTTCTTCTAAACGTTCTTCAATTGCGCCTTTTTCTTCATTGACGTGAAGAAGGTTGAGCTTGGATCCCGCTTCATCCATTAAGTCAATCGCTTTATCAGGCAAAAAGCGGTCCTGGATATAGCGGTGAGATAACGTAACGCACGCTTTTAATGCATCTTCTGAGAATTTTACTTCATGGAAGTCTTCATATTTTGCTGCAAGCCCTTTAAGAATTTCGAGCGTTTTTTCCGGCGTTGGCTCATTGACGATAATTGGTTGGAAACGACGTTCAAGAGCAGCGTCTTTTTCAATTTGACGGTATTCTTTTAAAGTCGTTGCCCCAATGACTTGAAGCTCGCCGCGGGCTAACGCCGGTTTTAAAATGTTGCCTGCATCCATTGAACCTTCCGCAGAACCCGCACCTACTAATTGATGGATTTCATCAATAAATAGAATGACGTTTTTGCGGTTTTGAAGTTCGCTGATCAATTGTTTCATCCGCTCTTCAAATTGGCCGCGAATGCCTGTATTGGCAACAAGTGATGCGACATCTAAAAGATAAACTTCTTTTTTCATAAGCTTCGCCGGCACGCTGCCTTCTGCAATTTTCAAGGCTAGTCCTTCGGCAATCGCCGTTTTACCGACACCCGGTTCACCAATTAAAACAGGGTTGTTTTTATTGCGGCGGTTTAAAATCTCAATAACACGGTTAATTTCATCTTCACGGCCGATGACCGGATCAATCAAACCTGATTTCGCTGCATCGCTTAAATTTCGGCCGAATTGGTCTATGAAGCCGCCTCCGCCACGATGCTTCGTTTGTGTTTGGGTTTTTGCTTGAGATGAGTGGAAACCAGCATTCATTGAGTTTCCCATCATTTGTTTAAAGAAATCATCAAAGGATGAAAATTGATTAAAACCATCCGGTATTTTCATTGATTGTTTCACTTTATTGTAGCAATCTGAGCATAATGTCATTTCTTTTCTTTCATTATTAATCACGATGTTCATGTGAATTGTAGCAGGATTTACTTTACATTGTTCACAACGCATAAGTACTCCTCCTCTTTCTATCTGAAAATAAAAGGCCAAAAGTTTATAGTCGTTTTTGACTTTGACTTTCTTTGACCTTCTGACTACATTATACTTTGACCTTTTTTGACTTTCAAGTGTTTTGCCTTAATTTTTTTTGGAAATAGTGCACAGCTGCTTAATTGTGATTACTATTACTATTTCCGTTTAATCGATCTCTCTAAACATAGATAAGAAATTGTTTTGTTTCTTTTCTAGTAGCGAAGCCCTCCGTTAAATGCATTTCACATCGGATTTTTTAGGAAGAATGTCTTTAATCAAGACTTTATTGAAGAAAATTAATGTCCGCGACATGAAATTTGTCCTTGAGAATTCCGTCTCTTGAAAAAATAGGCCTCGCTCT
>NZ_JBBHZM010000081.1:0-3737 GCF_049843615.1 Fictibacillus sp. Mic-4
GATGATGTATATCGCTCTATCTTACGACCACCGGATCGTCGACGGAGCAGAAGCGGTAAGCTTCCTCGTCGCGATTAAGAAAATGCTCGAAGATCCAGAGCAATTATTGCTAGAAGGTTGATAAAAAAGCATGAACTCTTAACGAGAGTTCATGCTTTTTTTGTCAAAAGAAAAGACTCGCGGGTATTTGGCTGGGGCTATGCGCTCATTTTTTCTTCAACCTTCTTATTTTTCGACCGTTGAAGTTTCTTGATTTGTGAAAGCAAGTAAACGACAAGCAATACGACCATACATAGGGCGGATAACCGGTACATCATCGAATAACTTGTGTTTGTAGCGATGATGCCGAGCAGCATAGAACCGATGGCAACACCGAGGTCGATAGAATTTAAAAAGGCTCCGTTCGCCATTCCCCGTTTTTCAGGAGTTACTTGCTTAATCGTCCATGCTTGAATGGAAGGTTGCAACATCCCATAGCCAAGTCCATAGAATAAAGCCGAAATCAATAAAAACTTCATTGATGTTGTAAACGAAAGCGACAAAAGGCCGATCATTACTAAAAGTGCCCCGGGCGGCAAGACGGCCAGATGCCCCTTTTTGTCAAAAATCTTTCCGGAAATCGGCCGGACCAATAATACGGCAAACGCATTGCATAAGAAAAACCAGCCTACATTGGATAGGTGGACTTCTTTTCCAAATAAGGCAAGAAAGCTAATTAAACCGCCATAAGTGATGGAAAGAAGCAAGTTTAAGAAAACCGGAAGAATGATTTTTTTATCCATCAATTGAACTTTGCTTGAATGTTTGCTTATTTCTTGAAAGGGTACGCTTTTTGATGACGGCATACGAATGATTTTTGATAATGGAAAAATAAGAACTGTCAGTAAGGTTGTTACGCCGATTAAAGTCGGAAACCCGAATTTTCCGAGCAGCCCTAAGCCGATGACAGGTGCAATGGACATCGAAAGGCTTGTCGACAGACCGAAATACCCCATCCCTTCTCCCATCTTTCTTGGCGGGATAATATCGGATGCGGTAGTCGGGAACGTCGTGCTCGTCAGTCCAAACCCGATGCCATAGATGATCCGGATCAAAAGAAGAAGGGCGATGGAACTGCTCCAAAAATAGCCCGCAGTAGATAAAATCAACACAAATAATCCGATAAGAAGGATGAGGTTTCGTTGTCCTTTTTTAATGGCCTCGCCGGCAAAAACGCGGGCGACAATAGCAGCAAAAGCAAAAACGCTTATCACGATGCTGACGGTAAAGTCATTAGAATGAAAGGCATCCTTAACATAAGCCGGAACGGCCGGGGTGATCATCTGTATATTTAAAAATAGTAACAAATTACAGATGGTTAGAATTATGAAGTTTTTCGTGAGGTGCTTCCAATTTATTAACACTCCTAGTCTTTTAAATAGCTTGCAACATTTTGATTGATTTGTAAAAGGATTCCTTTAAAAAAGTCCAATTCCTGTTGTTCAATTCCGCTTGTCATATCTTCAATCGCCTTTTTCTCAACAGGAATTGTCTCTTCAATAAGGTTTCTCCCTTTATCCGTCAAATAAATGAGAAACGCTCTCCGATCTTTTTCACTCGTCCTTTTTTCTATCAACTCTTTTTTATGAAGACAGTCCAAAATCCGGGTCGTTGTCGGCTGATCTTTTGCTGCGCGAATTGAAATTTCTTTTTGATTAATGCCATCTTCCCGGCTTAACCGTAAAAGGATTGACCATTGTTCGGGCGTAATATCAAATTCTTTCAGGCGCATAAATAGTAACTGAATCATCTTCCGATACGTCAGTCCAATCAAAAAACCTAATGATTCGTCCATTTTCATGAAATTTACCTCCTTCTCGCGAATAGTTGCCATGACAATTATATGCCCGGCAATTTTTTTTGTAAATAGAAAAAGAGCAACATTTTGCTCTTTTTAAAACGATTGAATTCCGTATTTTTTCATCTTATTATATAAAGTTACCCTCGAAATGCCTAACATTTTCGCCGCGGCAGTTTTATTCCCATACGTTTTAGTTAAAGCGAATTTTATTTTCTCCTCTTCATTGCTGACAGGAAGGCTAGCTGTCTCGCTAGTAGAAGAAGCAGCAATTTGCGGTTTTATCCCTTTAATAAAATTATCAGGAAGATGAGAAGGGAGGATTACTTCCTCATCGCCTAAAATGATTAAACGCTCAATCGTGTTACGCAGCTGCCTTATATTGCCTGTCCACGGATAATGCATAAACGTATACATGACTTCCGGATCGAGAGCAGGAACAGGTTTTTTATATTTTACCGAGAATTCTTTTAAAAACAATTGAATAAGTTCTGGTATATCTTCAATGCGTTCTCTGAGGGGCGGAATATTTAAAGAAACGACATTTAAACGGTAGTAAAGATCCTGGCGAAAAAAGCCTTTTTCAACCATCTCTTCTAAATCGCGATTAGTGGCGGCAATGATTCGGACATCAAAAGGGATGGGCTGAGTCCCGCCAACACGGTAAAACTGCCTTTCTTGAAGGACGCGCAATAGTTTTACCTGCAAGTCCAATGGCATTTCACCGATTTCATCTAAAAATAAACTTCCCCCTTTTGCCATATCCAATTTTCCTTTTTTTCCTTCTCTGATAGCCCCGGTAAAAGCTCCTTTTTCATAGCCAAATAATTCGCTTTCAAATAAAGCCGCAGGAATGGCGCCACAGTTAATATCAATAAAAGGACGGTCAGAGCGGGAACTTGAGTTATGGATGGCCTGGGCGAACAATTCCTTTCCGACCCCGCTTTCGCCGGTAATAAGCACCGATGCATCCGTTTTCGATACCTTTTTAGCTAAATCAATAGCCGTACTCAGGCTAGCGCTTCTACCCTTGATTTTATGAAATGGATCATCCAAATGTTTCGTTTCAATTTGACGTTCTAAATCTTGAATATACGCCGTTGTAGTCGCAAGGCCATCATTCAATTTTACAATTTCGCTAATATCCCGTTCAACTGAAATTCCGCCAACAATGGTATCATCAATAAAAACAGGAAGTGTATTAATGAGCACGTGGACATTTGGTTTCGGCTGATTATATTTTCGAATGACGCCTATTTTCTGTTTTAGTGTAGACATTAAAATAACTGATTCCTCTTTGAAAAAATCGGTAATTGGCTTTCCGATGATTTCTTCTTCCGAACTTTGGTACAGTTCTTCCGCCTTTGGATTCCAGGAGATGATCGAACCGTTTGGATCAACGACGGTTACCGCATCGTCCACCGCTTGAAGCAGATTAGTATAAAATGCGGTGCTTAGCTTCCAATAGTTAAAAATTTGTTCGACGACTGTTGTATATGGTACCCACCCTACAAAATTCCCGGACTCATCTTGCAGGGCAAAATCTTTTTGAACAGTAACATCTATTTCTGAAAGTGTAAGATCTTTTGAAACAATGCTCATATTTTTTGGTTCTAACGTTTCGTCCCATGGAGCCGCAAGAGAGGAAAGTGGTTCCTTATGTTGTATCATTCTCCATCACCTTTACAATAGTGTAAACACTTAACATGTTATTTACAAAACTGTTCACATTAATTGTACACTTTTTATGTGAATGGGAGCAATAATCCCATTTATTTTTTGGCACAAAACTTGCAATTCTATTATTACTGTAAAATAAATGGATGATGGAGGGAATTAAATGACTGTCGAATACAAACACGAACCATTTACGGATTTTAGTATTTCGGAAAATAAATCA
>NZ_JBBHZM010000082.1:0-3326 GCF_049843615.1 Fictibacillus sp. Mic-4
GATAACATGAGGATTTACAAAGACTGCATATGCTTTAGCATTATTGCCTTCAACACCCGACTCACCTTTAAATAAAAGTCCTTTTTTAACTAAGGAATTGATTGCTAAACTAGTATTTTGCCTTGAAATACCTATTAGTTTTGCAATCTCTGAAACATTAGCAGGAACGGGATTTTTAGCTTTAATATCATGAACAATACAATTACTTGAAAAAGCTATAAAAGGGGTTATATCGCTTAAAAACACCTTTTCTTTATTAGTTAAATAGCCATTTGCATTTAAAAAGCCTAGGTTCTCTTGCAATGATTGAGCAAACCTCACTTTCGATTGTGGTGAGCGTTTAGTCCCTATGTAAAGGTCTTTCCCAGTAGCCTTACTTAATAATTCCATAGCATTTTCAAGTTGGTCTTGAGGGATTCCCCCATGATCCAAAGCATATTGAAGCTTTTCTAAATCAAAATCTCTTTTTCTAGCCTTTTTCTCGGCTTCGTTAAAATCTACAACTTTTGCCATAAAATAATTCTCTCCCTTGTGTGGAAGGAATTAGCCCCTATGTGGTAGAATACACTTATAACAGTATAAATAAGGGGCTAAGCCCTTGAATTGATACGAGAAACCGCCAGCCGTCCAAAGCTAAGGCGGTTTTTCTCGTTTATAAATCTTTCTCTATCATAGCATTAAAACCCTTTTTTAAGGCATTTCCCAGCCGAAAAGGGAAAAGAGGTACTTTATCACCAAATACAACGGAACGACGCATACGGCCGTTCCTAAGCCGTATTTAAGGGCATCTAGCCAGTAAGTGACAATAGCACCCTTCTTAACGTTCGAAATCAATTTCATGGCTCTGCTCTCGAGTCCGTTCATGTTTTCGTTCATTTTGGCGGTCATCTCTTTCATGCTGCTGCTTAACATTCCCTCGATTTCGCTCATTTTTTGAAGGGTCTGCTGATTGTTCGCGGACATCTCTTTCTTGCCATTTCCCATATGATTCAGCAGTTGATTGGCGTAATCTCTCTGCGTGTCGTCTAGCTTTTTCAAAATCGAAATCATCTTGTCCTGAACGTCCTGACTGGTCTTTCTGATTTTCGAAAGTTCGTGGTCTATCGTCATTTGGCTTGTCCCGTCTTTGTCCATGTGAACTCTGATGTAGCTTTTCATGAGACCGTTCAGCTCGGCTGTCTCCTTCATGAGTTGCTTCAGTTCTTCCATTCTCGAATCCTGCGGAACTTGATATGTCGGCGCTTCCTCGCTCTTGACCACGTTCAATTTTTCTTTCAAACTCATGGGCTAACGTCTCCTTTTCGTAAGCTAAACCAAGCTTTTTCCCCCTCACAAAGCGTTCTGAATCGGGGTGCTTGAAGCTAATATTTTTATTAGTGATTTTGGTTTCGATATTAAACTCTTTTTTTAATTTATCGGCTAGATCGTCAAGGCTACGAGCCTTTTCTTTGGTGTGGTCAATACACTCCCGAATTTCGTCTTTCCAACTGTCTTTCCCTTTTTCTAAAAGGGATTTTTCAGCCAACGTATAGCGAGTTTGCGCCGAAGGCTCTTTCACAACAGAAAGCCCTCTCTCTAAGCACAAGCGGTCGCTCACCTCACGAATGTTGTATAAATCCTTTTTTGAGGACTGATATTTCTTGCCATCTTCAAAACTGACCGCATTGATGACAATGTGATTATGTATGTGGTCTTTGTCTGTATGCGTGTAAACCACTGCTTCATGACCTTTCGCTATTTCCCTGGCTAAATCCTGCCCGATTTGGTTTGCCATTTCGGGAGAAACTTCTCCTGGCTTAAACGATTGAATGACATGGTGGGCTTGAATACCGTCTGTTTTGCCCCACAGTTCCCTTGTAGCCTTAAATTGAGCCTTGGCATAGTCAGCAGGGCAATTGACCCCTTCACGCTCCTCTGCTCGCTTCTCAGCGTACGAAATCAGCTTATTGGCTACTTTTGTATTGCCAAGTTGAATTGTTGCCATAAAGCGTGCAACTCCTTCTGTACGTCCTGCAATTCCTCTGCAGGAATTGCCTTGCCCTCATTTGCTCGCCTGCTCAACTGGTTCACGTTGTTCCCAATGGCTCGCAACTGGCGGGCTATCTCGAATGCTCCCTCCCGATCAATCTTGGGAGGTGCCATTCTCGCCCCTTGTGCCTTCTTCTTGCAGAAGGTAGGCACACTCATTCCAGAACCTTTCGCCATCTGCTCAAGTTTCTGAAATTCGAGGTCGCTCACACGAAATTTAATCTGCCGATTCTCTTTCCTGTTCTCGCCCAAAACGACCGCCCCTCCTTTCCAATTTTCAATTGGAGTAATGCCTTATACTCGGTTGTCTTGTCTCCGAGTATATCAGCATTACGTAGGGTTGGCAAGCTTCGTATTTGGTACCCAAATACAGCTTGTTGGGGCGAGCCCCAAACCCCCTAAGACCTTGGGCTTTGCCCAAACCCACAAGGGGAAATTTTCCCCTTGACCCCCTCCAAAAAACTCCCCCAACCCCCTCAATTTTTGAGGGGGCTCCCTCGCCGGTAGGCAGGTCAAAAGGTGAACTTTTGACACACCAAGAGGGTCTTGGTGAAGTGAGTCTGTCAACTCCTTATCCTCCCTTCGGTCCGGTACCGTTGACAGACACCATAAATCGCCCTCTATGCGTTTTTATGGTTGTACCCTAAGTTAAGTAAGGCAAAATCAAAACAAGCCCCTTAAAAGGCAAATATGAAGCTTACAGGGGCATATCGAGATTAAAGGAGACAAATCTTTATAGGTTTTTCCCCTTGTTTTGAGGTGGGAGCTGGCTGGGGGTGTGGGGGCTAGCCCCCGCATTGCGTAGATCCATAAGGCAAAAGAACAAATCTATGAACGGTTGCTCTGGCGGTTTTGGCGGTACGATGGCAGGAGCAAGCTAACCTCCGAGGTTCCTCGTTTTGAGTATGGTTAGCTTGGCGACATACGACCACCGCCAAAATTTCGGAAAGCAAGGGGGAAAGGGTGGAGATTTTTTTGAGCGATAGCGTTCCGAAGGACAAAAAAATACTACCCGAACCTTGCTTGGAGAAAAGCCCTTATATATAGAGTGAGAAGGGAGAGGCTTTTAAAAGTGTAAAAAAGGTTGATATATCAGTGGTTTTGGAGATTTTCGTATGTCACGAAAACATGACACATGTGTCATGAAAACATGACATACGAAACTATAAAAAAGACCGTATCAAAAATGATACAGTCTAAAATAATTTATCTGGTAAATCCTTTAATATTGGCATTTTCATAGCTTTATGAAACATGACTTGTAAGGCTTCATTTACACTGTCTTTATCTCCTGCATA
>NZ_JBBHZM010000083.1:0-3240 GCF_049843615.1 Fictibacillus sp. Mic-4
ATATTCGACAAAAAGTGGCTGATAAATATTCTAAAGTGGCTGATATTTTCTATTTAGCACGATGTTTGTAAAAAACTCGCCCCACAAGAGGCGAGTTTTTACTCTGTTTTTGGCGATGTAGAGAACAATGCACCGCTTTCGGCGTCTTTTTCCAGTTCCTTTAACCAGCTTAATTCTGTTTTTGAGTGAGCGAGTGCACCATTAATGGAATGAATGATAGCGCAAGGAACGTGCGCTTTTTTCGCTTGAACTAACATCTCCAAGATCTCTACTCTTTTTTTCATTTCATTTATTCTTTCGCGTATCGCCTGTTTCACTTGATCTCGATCTGCATGCTGGATAAATGAAAAGGCCGTATAGAGCGGGTGGAAATCTTCGTAAGGCTTTGCCATTTGTTTCTCGAATAATCGATGAAATTCTTTTTTCCCAAGTGAAGTAATCCTGTAAATCGTTTTATCGGGCCTCGGTGTGTCACGAATCGTTTCTACCGCTTCAATCATTCCCGCTTCCTCTAATTGTTGAAAGGAATAGTATAACGAGCCTTTAGCCAATTTCACATAATAATGCATCTGACGCTTCTTGATGATTTGCTGAATTTCATAAGGATGGCACTCCCCGCCCATCAACATGCCAAGGACAAGGAGCTTCGTATCATTTGCCATCTCGTCAAACCGCCTTATCTTTCATTTCCCGGTTTGGATCTCTTGATGGCATTCTTTCATTCCCCATCAACAAAATGAAGATGAAAGCGAGAACTGCTGGAATCAGAGCCCACATGAATACCGCATCTATTGAATCTGAAAGCGCATGGCGAAAAGCTTCCAATACTTGCGGAGGCATTTTTGCAGCTGCTTCTGGTGAAAAAGCTTTCGCACCGGCCTGATGAGCCATATTTCCGCCATGGGGGAAAGCATCCGCCATTTTATCATTAAACACCCTCGATTGAATTGTGCCGAAAATAGTCACTCCCAATGTCATTCCAATCGTCCGGAAAGTTGAAATCATCGAGGTGGCGGAACCACGTTGTTGAAAAGCAACATTGTTCACAGATGCAAGATTTAATAAAGAGAAGGAGAATCCGACGCCAAACCCGAGAATAATCATATACAGGGTAATCATACTTCGGGCGGTTTCAGTATCCATCGTGCTAAGTAAATAAACGCCGCTGATAAAAAATATCCCTGATACAATCATGATGTTCCGAAAGCTGAATTTCGACGGCCCCCATCCTCCTAATTGAGACCCGACGACAGAACCGAGCATCATTGGCATTAAAATTAGCCCCGAGTTTGTTGCACTCCCGCCAAATACCCCTTGAATAAAGATCGGGATGAACACACTTGCGGAAATGAAAACAAATCCGTAAAGAAATGCTACGCCCTGCGAAGCGGCGAATACACGTCTTTTAAATAAAGAAAACGTAATGATCGGGTCGCTGGCTTTCCGTTCAACGAAAAGAAAAATAATCAACGACACTGCTGATAAAACAAATAATCCAATGATCACGATGGAATCCCAGGCGTATTGTTTTCCGCCAAGTTCAAGGGCAAACATGAGACTGACGAGCATAATGAGAAGCGAAATTGCCCCGCCCCAGTCAATTTGCTGTTTTCGATGTTCTTTCGATTCTTTGTAATTCAAAGAAACTAAAATAATCGATAAAATTCCAATCGGTATATTGATGTAAAACACCCAGCGCCAATCTATTTGATCCGTTATGTAGCTGCCGGCAAGCGGGCCAAAAATACTCGAAATGCCAAAAACGGCGCCAAATAATCCGGTTATCTTTCCGCGCTTTTCAACCGGAAAAATATCAAAAATAATCGTAAATGAAATCGGCATGAGCGCCCCGCCGCCAAGTCCCTGGATGGCACGGTATACTGATAGTTGGGTAATTGACTGCGCCGTCCCGCAAAGGATCGAACCAGCCATAAAGAGAATAATGCCGAGCAAGAAAAAACGCTTCCTCCCGTACATATCTGACAATTTGCCGAAAATTGGCATGCCTGCAACCGTCGCAATCATGTATGCGGATGTGACCCAGACAAATTTATCAAAACCGCCCAGTTCTTTTACAATCGTTGGCATCGCGGTTGCAACAATCGTATTATCCATCGCCCCAACAAGAATGGCCAGGAGCAACCCGGCTATAATAAATCCTGTGTTTGGTTTTGCTTGTTCCATAAAAGCTCCTTTCATGATTCGAAATTAAAACTACAAACCTCATTATAGTCAAATTTGACCATTTTGCAAACAGTATTTTTCCAATAAACGTAAAAATCATCCTTAACATAGAATTTGAGTGAATAGTATAGATAAGATGACATTACAATAAAGTTGATCAAACTATTCGAAAGGGGGAAAGAGCGATTGCGAAATCGATTAACGAAAGCAAACTATGGCATTGATGCTCCTTCTATTGTCCGCAATTTTTTAGTGATCGGAAGTCTCTTCATCATTGCTATCATCTGCTTGTCTCCCTTTTCCGATTCCACCTTTATTAAATTTTGCATCGGGCTTTTTTTCATAGTCGCCTTCATCTGTCTTGCCGAAGGATTTTTAATGATCTACAGCAGCAAAGTCGGAAAATATAAACAATGTGCGAAACTGATAGATTTATTGGAGCTCAATGGTCATGAAAACGTGCTTGAAATCGGTCCTGGCCGGGGCCTCGTGCTAATTGCGGTCGCAAAACGTTTAACGACGGGAAAAGCGGTCGGTGTCGACTTGTGGCGAACGATTGACCAATCGGGAAATAGCCCGGAAGTAACGCTTGCAAACGCAACATTAGAAGGGGTATCCGATAAAATTGAACTGGTGACGGGCGATGCGAGACATCTCCCTTTCGAAAACGATTCCTTCGATGCATTGATTTCCTGTTTGGCGATCCACAACATTCCGGAAAGAGAAGGGCGCAAAAAAGCCCTTAACGAGGCTTTAAGGGTTCTCAAACCGGGTGGAAAGTTTGCCATTTTGGATTTCACAAAAACGAAGGAATATGTCGAAGTTCTTCAAGATGCTGGCGTAACTGAAGTAAGTTTGAGCGCGAACCAATACCTCATGTTCCCGCCTGTTCGGATGGTGGCGGGGAGAAAACCTGAAGAATAGACTTCATATTGCTATTCAAAGTGGCCTCTCTTTGCCAGCAGCCCTCCAGCAATGAAAATTTTCGCCTATAAAGAAAGATAAGAGAGTGGAGACAAAAAACAGGATCAAACTTCTCTCATGTGGCGCTTTTTT
>NZ_JBBHZM010000084.1:0-2711 GCF_049843615.1 Fictibacillus sp. Mic-4
TTACATAAGGATAAGCCCTCGACCGATTAGTATCTGTCAGCTCCACGTGTCGCCACGCTTCCACACCAGACCTATCAACCTCATCATCTCTAAGGGGTCTTACTCACTTGACGTGATGGGAAATCTCATCTTGAGGGGGGCTTCATGCTTAGATGCTTTCAGCACTTATCCCGTCCACACATAGCTACCCAGCGGTGCCCCTGGCGGAACAACTGGTACACCAGCGGTGTGTCCATCCCGGTCCTCTCGTACTAAGGACAGCTCCTCTCAAATTTCCTGCGCCCGCGACGGATAGGGACCGAACTGTCTCACGACGTTCTGAACCCAGCTCGCGTACCGCTTTAATGGGCGAACAGCCCAACCCTTGGGACCTACTTCAGCCCCAGGATGCGATGAGCCGACATCGAGGTGCCAAACCTCCCCGTCGATGTGGACTCTTGGGGGAGATAAGCCTGTTATCCCCAGGGTAGCTTTTATCCGTTGAGCGATGGCCCTTCCATGCGGAACCACCGGATCACTAAGCCCGACTTTCGTCCCTGCTCGACTTGTAGGTCTCGCAGTCAAGCTCCCTTCTGCCTTTACACTCTGCGAATGATTTCCAACCATTCTGAGGGAACCTTTGGGCGCCTCCGTTACGATTTGGGAGGCGACCGCCCCAGTCAAACTGCCCGCCTGACACTGTCTCCGAACCGGATCACGGCTCCAGGTTAGAATTTCAATACAGTCAGAGTAGTATCCCACCGACGCCTCCACGTAAGCTGGCGCTCACGCTTCTCAGGCTCCTACCTATCCTGTACAAACTGTACCAAAATCCAATATCAAGCTGCAGTAAAGCTCCATGGGGTCTTTCCGTCCTGTCGCGGGTAACCTGCATCTTCACAGGTACTATAATTTCACCGGGTCTCTCGTTGAGACAGTATCCAAGTCGTTACACCTTTCGTGCGGGTCGGAACTTACCCGACAAGGAATTTCGCTACCTTAGGACCGTTATAGTTACGGCCGCCGTTTACTGGGGCTTCAATTCAGAGCTTCTCCCAAAGGATAACCCCTCCTCTTAACCTTCCAGCACCGGGCAGGTGTCAGCCCCTATACTTCGCCTTGCGGCTTCGCAGAGACCTGTGTTTTTGCTAAACAGTCGCTTGGATCTATTCACTGCGGCTCTCTCGGGCGATAAACCCTACCAGAGCACCCCTTCTCCCGAAGTTACGGGGTCATTTTGCCGAGTTCCTTAACGAGAGTTCTCCCGATCATCTTAGGATTCTCTCCTCGCCTACCTGTGTCGGTTTGCGGTACGGGCACCTCTTTCCTCACTAGAGGCTTTTCTTGGCAGTGTAGGATCAGGGACTTCGGTACTCTAGTTCCCTCGCCATCACAGCTCAGCCTGAGCGATGAACGGATTTGCCTATTCATCAGCCTAACTGCTTGGACGCGCATTTCCATTCGCGCGCTCTCCCTACCTTCCTGCGTCCCCCCGTCGTTCAAACGGAAAGGAGGTGGTACAGGAATTTCAACCTGTTGGCCATCGCCTACGCCTTTCGGCCTCGGCTTAGGTCCCGACTAACCCTGAGCGGACGAGCCTTCCTCAGGAAACCTTAGGCTTTCGATGGACAAGATTCTCACTTGTCTTTCGCTACTCATACCGGCATTCTCACTTCAAAGCGCTCCACCAGTCCTTCCGGTCTGACTTCACTGCTGCTTTGAACGCTCCCCTACCACTGTACCGAAAGGTACAATCCATAGCTTCGGTGATACGTTTAGCCCCGGTACATTTTCGGCGCAGAGTCACTCGACCAGTGAGCTATTACGCACTCTTTAAATGGTGGCTGCTTCTAAGCCAACATCCTGGTTGTCTGGGCAACTCCACATCCTTTCCCACTTAACGTATACTTTGGGACCTTAGCTGATGGTCTGGGCTGTTTCCCTTTCGACTACGGATCTTATCACTCGCAGTCTGACTCCCGCGGATAAGTCTCTGGCATTCGGAGTTTGACTGAATTCGGTAATCCTGTGGGGACCCCTAGTCCAATCAGTGCTCTACCTCCAGGACTCTTGCCGCGAGGCTAGCCCTAAAGCTATTTCGGGGAGAACCAGCTATCTCCGTGTTCGATTGGCATTTCACCCCTACCCACACCTCATCCCCGCACTTTTCAACGTGCGTGGGTTCGGGCCTCCATTCAGTGTTACCTGAACTTCACCCTGGACATGGGTAGATCACACGGTTTCGGGTCTACGACCACGTACTTAGTCGCCCTATTCAGACTCGCTTTCGCTGCGGCTCCGCTTCTTCAGCTTAACCTTGCACGGGATCGTAACTCGCCGGTTCATTCTACAAAAGGCACGCTGTCACCCGTTAATGGGCTCCAACTACTTGTAGGCACACGGTTTCAGGTTCTCTTTCACTCCCCTCCCGGGGTGCTTTTCACCTTTCCCTCACGGTACTGGTTCACTATCGGTCACTAGGGAGTATTTAGCCTTGGGAGATGGTCCTCCCGGATTCCGACGGGGTTTCACGTGTCCCGCCGTACTCAGGATCCACTCTGGAGGGAACGAAGTTTCGACTACAGGGCTGTTACCTTCTCTGGCCGGCCTTTCCAGACCGCTTCATCTACTCCGTTCCTTTGTAACTCCGTATAGAGTGTCCTACAACCCCAGAGGGCAAGCCCTCTGGTTTGGGCTGTTTCCGTTTCGCTCGCCGCTACTTGGGAAATCGC
>NZ_JBBHZM010000085.1:0-2220 GCF_049843615.1 Fictibacillus sp. Mic-4
AAAAACCTTGCTTCCCCAACGCTAAGCAGAAGAAGCAAGGTGAGTTAATAATTTCACTTGCCAGAATCACGAGGTGGATTCACCATGTTCATGTAATTTATATCTTCCAGGGTAAACAATATTCACCTCAACCTTAACATGGCGCAGGGAATCTTGGTTTAAAACGAGTTGCCGTTTTCCTGTGGCAATGCTCTTCCATTGATGTGGATGTTTGCGATACAAAGATTCGCCCAAATTGTAAATATCTATACCCTCTTTAAAAGCAGTTTGATACGTTTTGCGGATTTGCTCCTCTATTTTTTCCCGAGCCATTTGTGTGAGTTCCTTCAAAGTTAGTATCCCCTTTCCATCCGTATGGGGGATTGATGCTTCTATTGCGGGGAGATCCATTATTAGAGGTATACTTACCATTGATTCCATTGTAGACAACAAAGTAGTAGGTACAGTTAATTTTCGTGGTATACCTATTCCGATTAATGGGTATTGGGACGAAAGCGCTAATGGTTATAGAAGGTGAGATACAGAACACCTTCAATCCCCCGAAAGAAGGGGGTGGTAATGATGGAGAATGTGATAGTTCTTCTCTCTTCGATAGTTAACCTTACCTATCGCAATAATAAATTTGACGACAGTATTGTTAGTAAAGAAGAGTAGAGAAAAAGAACCCTCATCCAACAGCCAAGAAGAATGAGAGTTCTGAATCACAGCAATGGGTTAGGGGATATACTCCCCTTTCCCATCCATCATTATTATATTCATATAATAACTTATATAAACAAAATGGACAAGATTGGAGGTATCTTTCATGTTAAACATATCTTTTTTCATTTCCATTCTTACAGTGATCATTTCGATAATTACCCTATTTATTATTAGAAAAATAAAAAAGGAAAATTAAACGGTAGCGATTAGTCGCTATCTTTTTTTGTACTTTCACCTAAAAAAACTACAAAACTATGCTGAGCTATTCTTTGCCAGATCTCGAGATAGGGTCCCTTGACCCACTTTGTCCATCATTAGAGTCGACAGCTTAGTGTTCGTGTTCAGCTTCCATCGCATCTGCTTTTGTTTTATGGACGGTTCCGAATGGATGATTTGGTGGTGCATAGATTGAATAAAGTTTTAATGGGATATTTCCTGTATTTGTTAGGTTGTGCCAATACCCTGCTGGAACAAAAATGGCTGAGTCGTCAGTAATTTGTCTTACAAAGTCTAACTGATTTCTGTTTTTCCCCATTTGAACAATTCCATCGCCTTGTTCAACACGTAGGAATTGGTCCACATCAGGATGTATTTCTAAACCGATATCTTCCCCAGGTTGCAAACTCATTAATGTTAGCTGTAGGTAAGTTCCTGTCCAAATCGCAGTGCGAAAATTATTGTTTTGCTTTGTAGCTTCATTGATATTGATTACAAATGGCTGCTTACCTTGATCAGTGAACTGGCGTACTTCCCTTTCCATATGTGGGTAATGGTATCCCCAATAGTAGTAAGGCATAGGAACATGCGTGTAATATGGGTGGTGGTGATGATGATGGTGATAATAATGATATGGGTATCCATATGTTACATAATTCATTTTACTCAATCCCTCCTCAAATTGCTAAAATATCCTATGTAAGAGAGATAATGAGTGGAACCCAAATTTTTAGGTGCTGATTCATCTTTCAGTTGGGGCAACGAACCTGTCCCTGTGTCCCGGTTATTTCTTGGTGAACAGGGTGATGAGGAAAAACACTATGAAACTTACAAGTAACGCAACGCCTCCACCGATGTAGAAAATTAATGTGACACCTTCAGGTAGTGGAATTTGAAACTAACCTTATCATTATTGACAGTTAAAATTGCTTCAAATCCCTTTCCTGCCTTGCTTTTAAAACCTTTGATTTTACTTGTTTTCCTTTAAAAAGGTCAGTCTGTTTGATGATAATGCAGCAAGTGGGATTGGTTTATAAACTATAAACCGATCGAAGTAAGATGGTATATACTTTGTGAAGCAATAGAGGGAAATTTACTTTCCAGTCCATCCATGACAGCAAAATGGGAAAGTTATCTAAAGAAAATTCTAATGTTTTACCACCTGCTGCTGCCTTTTCAGTCTCAAGTATGCTCTTGGGACAGCAATTGTTTTAATTAGACCATGACTTTATAAAAACAACCTTCGTTTGTGATTCACAATCCCCGGAAATTTTTAATATAAGTAATGAATGCTTATTTTTT
>NZ_JBBHZM010000086.1:0-2180 GCF_049843615.1 Fictibacillus sp. Mic-4
TGTAAATGTCAAGCTAAGTGTGTACATTTTTGATTGTTTAAGGATGTACAAAATTACTCGTTTTCCTTTTCTAAATGATTCTTAATACGATACGAATCACCAATTATATTCACAACTGTTGCGTGGTGTAAGACCCGGTCCAATATGGCATTTGCTATTTTGGTATCCTGGAATACCTCATCCCACTGCTTAAAGCTTACATTTGTGGTTAATATGGTGCTTTTTTTCTCATATCTTAGATCAATTAGCTGGAAGAACAATTTGGCATCTTCACGATCAATTGGCAGGTATCCAATTTCATCAATAATCAATAACTTATATTTTCCGTAATGCTTTAATCGACTTTCTAAGCGATTTTCCAATTTTGCTCGTTTTAATTGTAGGATTAATTCATTACACTTTATAAAATAGGTGCTGGTTCGTTTCTTGGCTGCTGCGATACCTATGGACGTAGCTAAGTGCGTTTTTCCCACTCCACTTGGTCCTAAAAATACGATATTCTCTTTCTCTTCGAGAAAGCGTAATGTTGTAAAATCAAGGATTTGCTGCTTATTTACTGATGGTTGAAAATTGAAATCAAAATCCTTTATCTCTTTGCGGTGAGGGAAAGCCCCCACCTTGACCATTGAGTTAACCATATTTTTTTCTCGCATATCAATTTCATAATTTGTAAGTTTTAAAAGTGTATCTACAAAAGATAATTGATTACTCATTCCAAAATCAATGGTTTCTCCAAGATGGTCAATCATCTGTTTTAATTTTAAATACTCAAGGTTTTGCATCAATTGTTGATAACTACTATTCATTTTTATACACCTCATTAATCGCTCGTAAGTTATTTTTAGCTAGCTCATCAATATCCGGAAAATGCGGAAGACCTCTTGAAAGTGCCTCAACATAGTGGTCTTCCTTGTAATTAAGTTTGATTTGGCTGACCTCGTGTGTAGCGATTAATTCCGTGTTATAATAGACATGGATTTGATTATCATATACTTGTAAACCAACGGTTTTCCCTTTGTATTCAGCTGGAACTGAATACTGGTTTGATTTATAAGTAATCATGCCTGCGGAATTTACTTTTACAAGTTTATGGTGGATCTTATAAGAATCTCTTATTTGCTTTCTTGGCAGGGGCAGTAAGAGATTTTTTTCTTGTTCAAAGGCTAGTACGGGTATTTTCCCCGTACCTTGATGGTAACTGTGGTTAATCCGTTCACAAAGGCTCTGCACAAACGCATGAAGCTCCTCGTAATCAAGTTTCCCCTGATAGGCATGAATCTCATCTATCAATTTCATTGGAGTTTCAACTTTCCCCTTCGTCCTTGGCCGTCCTGCAATACAAGGCCTTACTTTAAATCCAAAATCCTTCGCGAATTGACCAAAACGTTCATTCACTATTCCCTTTGAATACTCGGTTCGTGGTTCATCCATTACTGTTTTCATATTGTCCGTCACAAGGTTTTGAGGCACTCCTCCAATGGCTTCAAAGCTTTCCGTCAAAAAGGACAATAAGATGCTTTGTGACTTTGATATGGTTAAATGAAAGACCCTAAATCGAGAATAGGACAAAAGAAAAACAGCCACATTTACATAAAGAATTTCTCCATCTTTTGTTATATACCGAATATTCTCCTTCCAATCTACTTGTGCTTGTTCACCCGGAAGGGTTTCATATCGGACTATGGAATGAACAGATTCTGTACGTTTCCCCTCACTGAAGTATGCTTGGAACTCTGGTTTACGAGCTATGTAGGCTCTAAAAGCTGACTGGGAACATTCCAGTCCATGATTATCTTTTAAATACTGCCAGAGAATACGTTTATAATAAAATCTTTGCTTTGACTCTTTGGAAAGGAGTAGCTTTATTACTCCGTAATAATCATCTATCTTAGATCTTCTGTCTCGTTTCTTTTGAGGAACATATCCATTCAAATATTTATCAACTGTCCTCCGATCTACATTCAACTCTCGAGCTAATTTACTTTTGTTTATTTTCATATTCAGGCTCTCCATAAGAAGTTTAAGTTTTGGTAAGTCCGAAAGACTTGTGATTTCTATATTTGTTGTAATATCTAGTTGAACATACATCCTCTCCACCTCGAGAAGAGTATGCCATGTACTACCCAAAACTGTACATTCTTATGCAATCATTTTTGTACATATTTAAATTAGCATTTATA
>NZ_JBBHZM010000087.1:0-2094 GCF_049843615.1 Fictibacillus sp. Mic-4
AATACTCAATAGTTCCGGTTGAAAATTCCCCACGTTTACCGGACAATCCCTCTGGGAGGGAGTTGTTCAAAATTATAACGAATGGGGAATTTTTTATGATCAAAGAAATGAAACAAAAAGGAATGTACATTACAGACATTGCTAATGAATTAGGGTGTGACAGAAAAACCGTCAGAAAGTGGCTTAATAAAGATGAGCTACCGGTATATAAAAGAAAACAACGTCCGAGTAAACTGGATCCTTATAAGGATTATATTCGCCAGCGAATGGATGAAGGTTGCTTTAATGCGGTGGTAATACTTGATGAAATTCGCAAACAAGGCTACACAGGTGGTGATACCATTCTTCGAGATTTTATGAAACCACTAAGGCCGCAAATGAAGGAAAAGGCTACCGTCCGGTTTGAAACGCTACCAGGCGAACAAGCCCAAGTGGATTGGGGTACGGTTACTGTTAACTGGGATGGACGTCAAAAACAATTGCACGTTTTTGTGATGGTACTTTGTTATTCACGTATGATTTATGTTGAGTTTATGGAAGATGAAAAACTTGAAACGCTTATGGGTTGCCATGTTCGCGCTATGCAATATTTTGGAGGCATCACACGGAAAATCGTTTATGACAATATGAAGACGGTTGTCAAAGAAAGGAACCATGAGGGCAAAGTGATCTGGAATGAGCGATTTGCTGCCTTTGCCAGACACCACGGCTTTATTCCTTGGGCTTGTAAGCCTTATTCTCCTCGAACAAAAGGAAAGGTAGAAAATGGTGTGAAGTATGTCAAAATGAACTTTTGGCCTCGTGTAAGAACCTTTGAAAGTCTGCACGATCTAAACATTCAGGCTCGGTACTGGATGGATACCGTGGCCAATGTACGTGTTCATGGCACGACACACGAAGTTCCAGTAGAACGGTGGCGTCATGAAAATCTTCAACGGTTTAACCTTATCCCGTTTGAAACGGTTGAACGTCATAAGCGAAGAGTTTCTTCGGATTGCCAAGTCTCCTACGAATCGAATCGTTATTCGGTTCCGTTCCAATGGGTTGGCCAAATCGTTGCGGTTCAAGATGATAAAAACGGCCGGATTCGAATATTTGCCGGCGATGAGCTGATCGCCGAGCACACGAAAGCCTCCGACCGTCACCAAAAAATGATCAATCCTGAACATTTGAAAGGTCTTAAGCATTCTTCTACTCCGAGGAAGCAAACCTATCAGCCACGACTGGTTTCTTCACCCATACCGGAGGTGAGCGAACGATCCTTAGATGTCTATGACCGTTTCGCAGAAGAGGTGAATGTTCATGCTTGAAGACCGTCTTCAAGCAGCTTTTAAGGAGCTAGGGTGGATCCGAATACCGGACATTCTAGACCAATACGCTGAAGAAGCTGCTACTCATAATTTATCGTATACTGCGTTCCTTGACAACCTCATACAGGAAGAATTAATGGCGAAACAGGAGCGCTTAATTCAAACTAGAAAACGTGTCGCCGGTCTTCCGTACCATAAGACGCTCGAAGACTTTGACTTTACTTTTCAAGCATCGATCGATGAAAAAAGAATCCGGGAATTGGCGACGCTTCGATTTGTCGCTCATCATGAGAATTTGATCTTCCTTGGACCGCCAGGTGTGGGAAAAACACATCTTGCCGTGGCCATCGCACTTGAGGCGATCAAAAAGCGCCTGAGAGTCTATTTTACAACGGCTCATGATCTTGTACAGACATTGGAGGAAGCCCACCAACACAACCAGATTCAAAAGAAACTAAAGGTCTATACAAAACCCGATCTATTAATTATCGATGAAATTGGTTACCGGCGAATGGATGAAACAGCTGCCCACTTCTTTTTTCAAATTATCTCGGAGCGTTATGAAAAGGGAGCCATTATCCTCACCTCTAACAAATCATACGGAAATTGGGGAGAGATTTTTGGAGATCGTGTGTTAGCGTCAGCGATTTTAGATCGACTACTTCATTATTCACATACCATCAATATTAAAGGAGAAAGCTATCGAATCAAGGAGAAGAAGAAAGCAGGATTTTTCAACACGGAAAAAACAGTGAATGAATATTCGATCAATTCCCTTTCCCCC
>NZ_JBBHZM010000088.1:0-1843 GCF_049843615.1 Fictibacillus sp. Mic-4
ACTATGGACGAAAAATCATGAACCATGGTTAAAGCCTTCTTTTGAGTGATGTAATGCTCTAAAGCCAAATAAATAAGCGTAGACTTGGAAACACCACTTCGGGAACTTTCGGCATCAAGCCAGTCATTAATTTCTTTACTGATACGAGTGTTCACCCGAACCATTCCGTCACCTGTTTTCATTCAATCCCTCCTAAACTATAATTCTATCAATCAGACATCATTTTTACATCATTTTAAACAATATGGAGAAAGTTAGTCAAGCATTTTTATTTGCAAGGCGATTGCACAGCCACGCCGAGGGAACCCCGCATACGCGTCCCCCTCCGCCGTAGCTGAAGCAATTCGCCTGCTTAAATTCAAAAGCTGGACTTTACCCTCCTACCTGTTCAAAAAGTCCATACAGGCGAAATACGAAAGCCAGAAACGCAGCCAAAAAAATTGGTGCGTATAACTGGGCACTGTCACAAAAGGGAACGTCTTTTTGCGACACGAAAAAATATTCGTAATACGTTTATTTTAAAATTAAAAAGCTACACAAAGGCAATAGATACCAATGCATAGCTTTATAGTTTTCGTGTTATAATTTTATTAGGATTAATGTCTTTTGAGGTTATATTCCGCATATACAACCTCACCTAAGTATTCGCTAATGTAGGAGTTAGTGAATACTATTTTTTTATTTTCAAGATCATTTTCTTTCACGATCCGCCAGGCATCATCATTTTTAAAAACTTCTGGACGAGTTAATCCCTTACTGTATAAATACGCTTTCCTGCCGGCTAATCTATCATCCTCAACATCTTTCAACATGTACTTCACCATATAAGCGCCGACATTATCAACCTTCGAAATATTATTAATTCGAACAAACCCATGACGCCAAATTTTTGCAAGTTTTTCATTTGGTATGTATGGAAGATCTGACATCATGTGATAATGAATAGCACCTCGTTTTTGAAACTCAATAACCGCAATATACTTGAATGTGCCGTACTTATACCGCATCCTTTGAATGAATTGTTTGAACTGCTTATGCGCTGTATCTAAGCACTGCATATTCTCTGCAAAGGTAAGAGTAACGAACTTTGATTTATTATCAAAATTAGCTAAGCAGAGCCGCCTAATCATATTTCTACAACGAACTGAATTGGAACGGGTATAAGATTCTTTAGTCTTATTCTTGCATTCTCTAAGCCATTCTGGTGTTAAATCTATCATTTTTTGTTCTATAGGACACCAAACCAAATAATTATCATCGTCATCAATATCAAAATCAGGAATGACAGGGTCTTTTTCGTACTGGTAAACTTCGATAACGTGACCTGTCTTTATTAACTTCAAATATCCCAAAAAAATCCCCCTTCCTTTAACACTTTAAAGCGATACTCCGAATTTGATTTTAAAAATCCCAAACCCCTTGATACAAAAGGGTTTAGGGGCAGTTGAGTGCGAACATTTTTCGTCTAATGTGATACTACAATCAAGTTAAGTAAGAAAAAAAACTGCAAAGGCCACCGCTCCAGGCTACCCTTGACGCCGGGTCCCCAGTCCCTTTGGAAACCCTACGGGCGAGGAGATCGGGAGAAAACCACTCCCGCTCACCTCGGCAAAGCTTACCAAAGGGACCCCCCAGCATAAAGGGACGCTCCACTGCGTTCCGCTTACGCCTTGCGCTGATCAGCCTTTTTGGCATTAAAAGTAATCCCACAAGAATTATTAAGACACTTTAAATCAACCCAATTTCCATGCTCACCGATCACCTTTGTATTGCCGTCGCAGTAGGGGCATTTCATTCACCTGCAACCTCCTTCAATTTGCGATCTAAATGATCCAACTTGTCC
>NZ_JBBHZM010000089.1:0-1761 GCF_049843615.1 Fictibacillus sp. Mic-4
GGACAGTTATCATGAACGAAGCTGGCCCCTTAATCGTAATTTCGTAGGTTATCCTTGGTTACACTGAGTATTGAGAAAAATACTAACCAAAACAGAGCTACATTACGAAAGGAGCCAGTTATTATGAAGGATACCATAAAATACGTTGGTTTAGACGTATCAAAAGAAAAAATTGCAGTGGCGGTTGCCGAAGAAGGAAGAGAAGAACCCCGATATTTTGGTATGATCCGCCACAAAGCGGAAGATGTTAGAAAATTGGTCAAGAAGTTAGGGGCCGCGGAAAACCTCCACGTTTGTTATGAAGCAGGAGTAACAGGCTATGGCTTGTATCGCCTCATGCTTAGCTTAGGCGTTACGTGTGAAGTAATTGCTCCTTCACTTATCCCCAAAAAGCCGGGTGATCGTGTAAAGACGGATAAGAGGGATGCGATTCGCTTGGCTAAACTGTTACGAGCTGGAGAATTGGTCTCCGTCCACGTGCCAACGGAAGATGATGAAGCCTTGCGCGATCTAGTGCGCGCAAGAGAAGATGCAAAAGAAGACGAACTGCGTGCCAAGCATCGTCTAACGAAATTTCTCCTTCGTCACGATATCCATCCACCCGATGGAGTTAAAAGATGGTCATACGATTACCGACAATGGCTAGACAAAGTTAGTTTTGAGCGTTCGGCTTCACAAGTGACATTTCAAGAGTATCTTCATCAGTTGATAGAGATTGAGCAGCGCATCGCCCGATTTGAGGAAGAGATTCAACGTCAAGCAACAGATAGCGTCCATGCACCAATAATTCAGGCTCTTCAAACGTTACGAGGTGTGGCTACTATTACGGCAACAAGTCTTGTAGCGGAGATCGGCTCTTTTAAGAGATTCGGTAGCGCCAAACAATTTATGGCTTATACCGGATTAGTTCCAAGCGAAAGTTCCAGTGGCGATGTGAGGCATCAAGGAAAAATCACAAAAACAGGAAACCGTCACGTTCGCCGCTTATTGATTGAATCGGCGTGGAGCTATCGTTATAAGCCTGCAGTTAAAGGGAAATTAAAGAAAAGGCAAGAAGGTCAACCTGCACCTATTTTAACGATTTCATGGAATGCACAGAACCGTCTTCATGGAAAGTATTATCGATTGTTAAGTCGCGGAAAGGTATGTGGAAAGAGTATCACTGCTGTAGCGAGGGAATTGGCAGGATTCATTTGGGCAATTGGCCATCTAGTAGAGTAAATAGACAGTAGTGGTCAAATCGTTGTTAATGTAATGAAAATATGATCAAGAGAGTCTTAAAAAGGCACATCAGTTGGTCGCCAAATGGGATTTGAGTTCAGGGCTCGAAGGCAAAGGTTAAAACCGGAAAGGAGAATCCACGGCATTTATTTGTGCTAGCTCTTTAAGAGTGAACGCACGTGGACAGTTCGTGGAAGCTCCCCAGACGGAAAGATAAAATGTGTGAACCCACGAATATCAGTATGCTCACCGTCGTAGAGACATTTTTGCCTTCGTGCCGTGCACTTGAGTACATTTAGAAACCAGATAGTGCTTAAAATAGGGACAACTTGACATGGAGCCTCTGCGGGCATGACTTCCAAGCCAAGAAGCCAGGGAAAAAGGCTTGGCTATGGTCACATAGTTTATCATGCCCGCCACTCCATATAAAGTTGTAGAGAGAAACACGAAATAGTGCTTTCTCTGCTTAAGATCGCCCAAATGTCTGCATTTCACTAAAATTCAGCGGGGGCCTTGACAGCTTCGTTCATATCAATAAAT
>NZ_JBBHZM010000090.1:0-1666 GCF_049843615.1 Fictibacillus sp. Mic-4
CCTGAATCCGTGGCTTAATGTTGATTTCAAATGAAATATTTAGTCGAATCAAGGATAATTTGTTATAAAATAATTATTTTATAACTTTAAAAAGTAATTATTACACAAATCTAATAACTTATCGATTTGCTTTATTAAAATAAGCATGGGAAAACAAACCCCTGGTAAATATAAAATCATGGGGCTTGATTCCGGAAAAAACATAAGCATCTTGCTTTATTCAAATTGAAAAAGCCTGATAAATTCTTTGAAAAGAAGGAATCCACCGATTTCCCGTTCCTATTTTTAATCGCCGCTGTCTGGCATGAATAACAAACTTGGCAGCCAGGGTCATGTAATTTTGAATCACGGTTCGAATCCGGCGTCTTTGAACCTTTTTCTTTAACGGGGCATCCTCTTTTTGCAGGCTGACTTGACCGATAAGACGCAGTAAATTGTAAGCAAATAAACCAAAGTGCAACACTAAGGAGTTCGTATCAAACTTACCGGACGGCAATCGTTCTAAGTCTAATTCCGATTTCAATTCACTATGAAATTGTTCGCTCGTTCCATGGTCATGATAAAGATCAATCACGGTAGTCGCCGGGCAAGTAAGGGATGTCCAATAGGTATCAAACGAAATTTCAGGAAGAAGTAGGGTTTGCCCGTCTCTGTCACTTGTTCTTTCGATGACTTCAAATACTAAACGAACAGGTCTGTCCAGGCCTTTGATGGATTCGTTCAAGAAACCGCGGTAAACCGTTTTTCCTTCTCTTTCTTCGCAACACATTCCGTGCTTTTTTGCGATCATTAACCAGCCTTCTGCTGTTTCCTTACGTGGATTTCGTTTGATTATAAAATCGCTCTTTTCTTCATGGCAGATTTTAAGATTGTCTTTACTATCATTTCCTGAATCGGCTCTTAAGAGAAGACGCGTATCAGTCACTTTTTTCGCGTACTGAATGCTTTTTCTGATAAACTCGGGTGTTCCTTTTTGACAATGGTCACTTCCCCGTCGATGTTCAACATGGACCAAATAACCTTCTTGAGCCAAGTAAGCAAAGATTGGGGCAAATCCGTCTACGCCTTTATACGTTCTTGAAACGCCTTCTTTTTTCGTACCAGAATTATCAAACGGAGACACATCAATATCTAATGGCATATAGTCCGTATCATTAATGAGAATTGGAGTCAAAGGCGCATTGATTTTTCGAAGAAGTTTCGCTGATTCTTCAAGGAGAATCGGCTCCCATTTCCGGGTGGCTCCAGCTAGATCTAGACGCTGCCGCAATGTGGAGCAAGAAGGAATATGATCAATCTCAAGGGCATACGCAAAAAAGGAGTCTTCACGAAACGGCTCAATATGTTCAAAATCACTTTTCCCCTGGCATAATAAACCAATATAGGAATAAGCGATATCTTTATTAGAAGAGACAGGAGTCCGCTTGCGCCCGTTTTGTCTTAATTTAACGGCATTTAACCGGGACTTTAATTGTGTTTTCGAAAGTAATTGGCCAATTATGGCAATACCAGAGTGTGAAATTATTTTTTCGTTAGATTCTTCTATAATAAATTTAGCCATATGATCACCTTTAGGGTGAGCTATAAAAGCCCGTTTTTTTCTTTAATTATACCGAAAAGTTGGGTAATTTTGGACTTTTAATAATTTTTAGATCACGGATTCAGG
>NZ_JBBHZM010000091.1:0-1635 GCF_049843615.1 Fictibacillus sp. Mic-4
AAAACATACTAACATTAGTAGTACAGACCAAGGCCATGGTTTGTGCTACTATTTTTTATAGTAGAAGTGAAGTAAGGTCGAACAGCCCCTGGGACCAATAAAGAGTCCGTATCAAAAACAGACCAATTTCACACCCTTATTTGAATCAGTTTAGTATGTTGGGTCCTAGAGATCGTGTAAAAGAAAATGGAATCGATAAGGCAATGTGAAGACTTCTATGGTTGGCTAAAAAGGAGAAATTTGAATAATGAAACATGTGGTAGCTTTAGACGTGAGTATGGGGAAAAGTACGATGGTCATTTACAATCAGTATCGCCAATGTGTAGTAGAAAAAGAGATTAAGCATAACCGCCCCTCTTTTGAACAACTTCATGAAATACTTCAAGCACTGACTCAACAAGATGGACAAACACCTGAAATTATCTTCGAAGCAACCGGTGTATATTCCAAATCATTGGAACGGTTCTTTCAAGACTATAATTATACATATTGCCGCATTAATCCACTTGAAGCGAACTTACAGATGGCTTCTATGCGCCGACAAAAAACAGATAAAGGCGATGCACATGAGCTGGCAAAATCTCATTTTCGAGTAAAGCGGAAACAGACGTATCAAGAAGAGGAATACTACCAACAAATGCGTGGACTTACACGTTACTATGATGAGTTAGAGAGTGAGATTACACACTTATATAGCCGTTTACACGCCATCTTGCAATTGAGCTTTCCTGAATTAGAACGGCTATTTACAAAGCGCTCTGCTCTGTTTTTGAATATCGTACAATTGTACCCGCATCCTGATGAAGTGTTAGCCCATTCAAAAACGGTGATTCGCAATCGATTAAAAGCAAATACACGAAAAAACTTGTCGTTGAAGCGAGCAGAAGAGAAAGGAATCGCTCTCCTTGAAGCTGCCAAAACCTCTTATCCAGCTATTTCTAAAGAAGATATACGTTGCGAACAAGTCAAAGATTATGCAAACCGCATCGCAGACTTAAAAGAGAAAAAAGAAAAGCTAGTGAAGCAAATGGTTGAGCTTTCAAAAGAACGTTTAGAATATCAGGTACTTCGATCTTTTCCGGGAATAGGGGAAACAACAGCAGTTCGAATTATTGGTGAATTAGGAGATATACGCCGTTTTAAAAACCATAAGAAATTAAATGCCTATGTGGGGATCGATATTATGCGCTATCAATCAGGGAATACCTTTTATAAGGACAAGATCAACAAAAGGGGAAACAATAAACTACGGAAAATTTTATTCTTTATGATTAAAACGATGATTACATTACGTAAAAAAACAGAGAATCATCTAGTGGAATATTATGACAAATTAAAAACGCAACCCCAGAGAAAACCTCACAAAGTTGCGTCCGTTGCGTGTATAAATAAGTTCTTGAAAGTGGCATTTCATCTTATTACACACGGAATCCTTTATGATTACGAAACAGCATCAACCAGTTCGTAATCAACTAACTATACTATATCATAATTGACTTTGCGAAAAAATGTTATTTCGTAAGGTCTATTTTGTATGCACAAATTTAGTTTTTGGAGGGAGGGGTACCCCTCCCTCCAAAAACTAAATCACTTCTTCAAAAAATCTTTCAAAAAATACTTGACTGGAGGTAAGAA
>NZ_JBBHZM010000092.1:0-1635 GCF_049843615.1 Fictibacillus sp. Mic-4
CAGCCCTGAGGAGTAATTATTGTTAAATCACTTCCATAAAAACTAATTTACACAATATTTATGTTAAAATTTTACATATGACTTCTCGTAATTTTTTGCCAAAAAGGGAAGCCGAATTTCTTCGTCTGGTTTTTTAAAAATTTCCCCCGTTCAAATATGTTTTGCTTCTTATCACATCCTTTGCTACAATGAAATCACTAGGTAAACCTTACTTGTATGGTTTTACCCAGGTGTTGAAAATCCTCATCTGTTAGGGTCCGCTTGCGAAACGTTTCTAACAGATCCGAGGATTTTTGTTTTATTGTTTTTTTGAATTCTTTCAGGATTTTCACTCCATTTTCGTATAACTGCATAAGGATATCCGCAATTTGTGTCATGAGATAGTGATTCTTCATGGCGTTGTAATGATGACTATTGGCATGTTCAATTTCGTATCGAAGGTTTTTCTGTTCATTGAATCCTTCATTCTCAATCTTCCACCGGCTCCGTCCGGCGTGTAGTAGGTGTTCCACATTCTTTTTAGTGATAGGGAAATCCGTGATATATACATACCGATGGCTCTTTCCATCCCGTTTTCCAATCGTTGTTTCCATGACATTTACTGTCCGCTGATTGTAAGAAATTCCATTGATCCAGAACGTTTTCTTTTCCTTCGCCACTGGTTGTTTCATTTTTTTCAGCTGCTCAAATTCAGTGGCTACACTTTTGATTCTGCCTTCTTTAAATCTAAAAATATACTTCCAGCGGTTTTTCTCGCAAAGCTCAAACACATTTTCACAGGCGTAAAGGCTGTCTCCTATCACGCAGATCGGCAATCTTTTGAACGTCTTCTTCAGCTTTTTGGCCAGACGGTGGAAAGCTTTAAGTTCACAGTCCTGTTTCGGTACGTTTTCCGATTCGTTTTCAATAAATTCCGATGCCACACTAAAAACCATTTCACCCACAACGAGTTTCGCTTCAAGCACATGATGCATGTAAATTGATTTCGTTTCTCCGGTTTCCTTATCTCTAAATTCCCGTTTTAAGCAATGGTCACAGTGCCGTTCGTTAAAGGTATAGAGTCCTGTGCCATCGATAATGATTCCCCAATATCGGTCCTCAATTCGATAGGCCTCAAAACATCTTTTTTCCACCAGTTTTCTAACCATATATGTTCTGAGTTTCTCCAGCTCCTCCATATCGAGCCCGCATAGAAAATTGTTGATCGTATCGTAATGCGGTAATTCCGGCAAAAGATCCAATTTTAAAATTCTTCTTACATTTTCTATACATTCGTCTTTATTCAAGCGTTCCGTCATGTCCCGCATCGATTTTAAACCGAATATGTTTTTTAATAGCAGGGTGAACAAAAGAACTTCGACACGATAGCTGATATGGCTTTGACAGCGATGATCTTTCACCTGTTGAAGACGGTCAATAAAATCTTTGAAAAAATGCTTCTTTATTTTTAAGAACTCGAAAAAATAATCGAACTCTTTTTCTTTCTCTCTTTTTTCTTGTCTCGTCATCATAATTAAAAAACCCCCGAAACGACTAATTTTACAGTAAATAACGGTTAAATTATCCTATATTTAGTACATTTCGGGGAGGCTATTTTTAAATTTATTCCGAAAAATTAGTGACTCTTCAGGGCTG
>NZ_JBBHZM010000093.1:0-1627 GCF_049843615.1 Fictibacillus sp. Mic-4
CAGCCTTGAGGAGTAATTATTGTAAATTCACCACTAAAAATGTTAACTTATATGACATTTATGTTATATTTTTACATTTGTTTTCGTGTGTTTTTTTGCCAAAAAGGGAATCCGAATTTTGCTCGGTCTTTTTTAAAATTTTTTAATCCCAAGTTTTTTTTGCCTTCTTATCACATCCTTTGCTACAATAGAATCGTTAGGTAAACCTTACTTGTAGGGGTTTATCCAGCATTTCCATATCCTCGTCTGTTAATGTGCGGGTCCGAATCGCTTCTAACAGATTAGAGGATATTTCTTTTGCCGTTTTTTTGAATTCCCTCACCATTTTTATCCCATTTTCATAAAGCTGCATCATGATATCCGCAATTTGTGTCATCAAATAGTGATTTTTCATGGCGTTGTAATTATGGCTATTGGCATGTTCGATTTGGAATCGGTGATTTTTTTGTTGATTAAATCCTTGATTCTCAATGGCCCAGCGATTTCTACCTGTTTGTATAAGCCTTTCCACATTCTTTTTTGTAATGGGTAAATCCGTAATAAAGACGTAGTGTTTGGTCTTGTTTTCCTCTACCTTGATCGTTGTTTCCATGACATTTACCGTTCGTCGATTGTAGGAAATCCCATTGATCCAGGTCGTATTCTTGGAATGTTTTTGTTCGATTTCCTTAAGAAGCTTAAATTCACTGGCAATGCTTTTGATTCGTCCTTCTTTAAATCTAAAAATATAGTTCCAACGGTTTCTCTCACAGATCTCAAAGACCGTTTCGCAGGCGTAGAGACTGTCTCCTAATAGGCAGATGGGGAGCCGTTTAAAGGTTTGCTTTAACTTCCTAGCAAGCCGATAAAACGCTTTTAATTCACAGTCCTGTTTGGTCACTTCTTCCGTTTCATTTTCGATAAATTCCGATGCCACACTAAAAACCATGTTGCCTACAACGAGTTTTGCTTCGAGTACATGGTGCATATACACGGTCTTTGCTTCTCCTGTTTCTTTATCGCGATAAACTCTTTTCAAACAATGTTCACAGTGTTTCTCGCCGAAAGTATGGAGCCCCGTTCCGTCGATAATGATTCCCCAATACCTACCCTCGATTCTCCAGGCCTCAAAGCATCTCTTTTTCAATAATTCTTTGATCATTTTGGTTCGGATGTTCTCCAGCTCTGTCATCTCTAATCCGGAAAGAAAGTTATTGATCGTATCATAATGGGGCAATTCTACTAACATGGTTAAACCTAATATCTTCCTTACATTTTCGATGCATTCTTCCTTATTCAACCCGTCAGTCATACTTCTCATTGATCGAAAACCCGCTATGTTTTTTAACAATAGAGTGAATAAAAGGACTTCAGGCTGATAGGTAATATGGCTTTGACAGCGATGATCATTAACTCCCTTTAGCTGGTTCACAAGGTCTTTGAAAAAATGCCTCTTGATTTTCAGGAACTCGAAAAAATAATTCGTTTCTTTTTCTTTTTCTCTTTTTTCTTTTCTTGTCACCATACTAAAATCTCCTCCGAAATAAACGATTATTGCCATAAGATAGTTAAATTATCCTATATTTAGCGCTTTTCGGGGGAGATTATTTTTAATTTATTCCGAAAAAATACTGATTCCTCAGGGCTG
>NZ_JBBHZM010000094.1:0-1586 GCF_049843615.1 Fictibacillus sp. Mic-4
ATTCCCAAAATATATAAGGAAGTAACACTTTTTTTATGTAATAATTAACTTATCAAATTCTCGTGGGTGGTATAAAGATGATTCAAAAACAACAATCTATGGTTTTCAGTCCTTTTATGGGGATTTACGATTTGGTTATTCCTAAAGATCACTTATTACGAAAAATAAATGAGCTAGTTGATTTCTCCTTTGTTTACGAGGAATTGAAAGATAAATATTGTCATGATAACGGTCGAACTGCTATCGATCCGATCTGTATGTTTAAATATTTATTGTTAAAAAGTATTTATGATTTATCGGATGAGGATTTAGTGGAACGTTCTGGATACGACATGGCATTTAAGTATTTTCTTGATATGGCTCCAGAAGAAGAAGTCATTGATTCCAGTTCGTTAAGCAAATTCCGTAAACAACGGCTCGAGGACATTAATCTTTTAGATCTGTTGATTAATAAGACCGTAGAAATTGCGATTGAAAAAGGAGTTATCAAAAGTAAAACAATTATTGTCGATTCAACTCATACAAAATCTCGTTATAACCCTCAATCGCCTAAAGAAATCCTTGAAGCTCGTGCCAAGAAATTAAGAAAAGCAGTGTATTCGGTCGACGAAAGCTTAAAAAGTAAGTTTCCAAATAAAAATACTACAGATCAATTAGAGGACGAATTAGCCTACTGCCAACAACTTATAGAAGTGATTGAAAGTGAGGAAACCATTTGTACATACCCAAAAGTAAAAGAACCTCTCAACCTTTTAAAAGAAACGGTTTCCGATGATCTCGAACATCTTGCCACCATTCAAAGTTCGAATGACGAGGACGCCAAACTAGGATATAAAAGTGCGGATACATCTTTCTTCGGATACAAGACACATCTCGCTTTAAGTGAGGAACGAATCATCACTGCCGCAGTCCTTACCACGGGAGAAAAAAATGATGGAAAACAACTACAGACGTTAATTGAAAAAAGCAAAACTGCCGGAATGGAAGTAAAAACGGTGATTGGGGACACCGCCTATTCGGAAAAAGCCAATATCGACTACACAAAAGAGAACAATATTGAATTAATTTCGAAATTACATCCCAACATTACACATGGGTACAGAAAAAGAGAGAATGAGTTTGAATTTAATAAAGACGCGGGAATGTATGTATGTAAAGCGGGTCATCTAGCCATTAAAAAACGCAAAACGTATACAAAAAAAGAAGAATTAGGTAAAAATACGGTATATACCTACTACTTTGATATAGAAAAATGTAAACAATGCCCATTTAGAGAAGGGTGTTACAAAGAAGGATCCAAAACAAAGAGTTATTCCGTCAGTATTTTATCAGGAGAACACCTTGAACAGGTAAAGTTCCAAGAAAGCGACTATTTCAAAGAAAAATCCAAAGAACGCTACAAAATTGAAGCAAAAAATAGTGAATTAAAAAACAGACACGGGTATAAAAACGCAAAATCCTCGGGTCTTTTTGGCATGGAAATACAAAGTGCCACGACCATATTTACCGTAAATCTTAAGAGGATAATAAAACTAATGAACCCATAAAACAGAAAAACAGCCCGCAAAAAAGAATAAAAAAGCCGA
>NZ_JBBHZM010000095.1:0-1574 GCF_049843615.1 Fictibacillus sp. Mic-4
TGTAACTGCTAAACTAAAATCAACAGTTTCTGCTAAATAGAAATGAACACTTTTTCCCCAATTATAATCCAGATAAGTTATGATAGTCTTTTCAACATGGCTTATTTGGGGGATTTGAAAGGTGGAAAAATTAATAGTGTATTTGCAGGTTCATCAACTGAAAGAACAAGGATTCAAGGTGGCAGCTATCGCAAAAAAATTAGAGATTTCGAGGAATACAGTTTACAAGTACCTGGACATGACATTCGAGGAGGCGACTAATTGGGTTAACACTCTAAGTAACAGGACAAAGAAACTTGATCCCTACCAGGATCAGATCTTGAGTTGGCTAAAGGAACACCCTGACCTCTCTTCTTCGCAGATTGAGGACTGGTTGAAGGAAAACCATTCTGGTATCAATATTGGAGGGAGCACAGTCAGGCTGTTCGTAAAAGAGCTGAGGGAAATCTATCATATCCCAAAAGCAGTAAGGGTCCGTGATCACGAAGCTGTGGAGGAACTGCCAATGGGTCAACAGGCTCAGGTCGACTGGGGAGAAATAACCGTCAAAAATACGGAGAAAAAGGATGTGAAACTCTACTTCATCACCTTTGTCCTCTCCCATTCTCGCTATAAATATGTGCAATGGCAAGGACGTCCTTTCACCACAAGAGATACCATCCGTTGCCATGAGAATGCATTCGCTTATTTTGGTGGTATGCCGGCGGAAATGGTCTATGACCAGGATCATTTAGTCACCGTCAGCGAAAACGCAGGGGATATCATCCTGACCGGTGAATTCCAGGCTTACAAGGAGCAACGCAAGTTTCGCATATATTTGTGTCGGAAGGCAGACCCACAAAGCAAAGGGAAAATCGAAAACGTGGTAAAGTTCGTAAAGCAAAATTTCGCCAAGAACAGGGTCTTTTCCAACATTGACGCATGGAACGAGAAATGCATCGCATGGCTTGGTCGAACGGGGAATTTGAATGTACATAACAACACAAAAAAGAGACCAGTTGAAGTGCACGCCCTGGAAAAGCAACACTTGAAGCCAGTCTCTCCCCTGTTCTCCGTTGAGAGCAATCATGGTTCCAGTATAACAAGAACCGTTGGTTTGGACAATGTCATAAAATACAAATCCAATCGTTACTCCGTACCTTTGGGGACTTATCGCCACAATGGCGACAATAAGGTTTCCCTTGAGGTGAAGGAAGAGGAATTGATCATAAAAGCAACTCCGCAAGGAGAAGTCCTTGCCAGGCACCCCCTCTGCAAAGGGAAGGGGGAACTAATTAAAAGCCGGCAGCATTCCCGGGATCGTTCAAAAGGAATCCAAGCCTACAAAGAGACGATCATTCGGCAATTCAACGATACGGGAAAAGCTGAGTTATTCGTACAGGAATTGAGTCAACGCTATCCAAGATATATGCGGGATCAACTGCAAGTGGTTCAAAATGCGATTCACCATTTTCGCGAGGAAATTGAGGGGGCCCTTGAGCTCTGTATAAAAGACCAACTCTGGAGTGCAAACGACCTTCGAGATGTTTCCCAACATCTCTCTCGCCTGAAAGAAAGAAAAAAAGAGCAAGAAC
>NZ_JBBHZM010000096.1:0-1566 GCF_049843615.1 Fictibacillus sp. Mic-4
AATATAGATTAATGACATTAAATCGTGAAGTGTCTTTATATATGGAGCAATTACGGGCAAATGAAGAAAAGGTAAGACGTTTGTATGAGGCGAAAAGTAAGATTTCTAATGAACAAGAAGAGCTAATGAACAACAAAAGACTCATTTTTAAGCCGGAACTGTCGCGAACAATCTGGTCCGGGAAACATGCGAATCATTTCGGAAACTTACGGGAAGTAAATGAGCGGGCGTTTAAAGCAATAAATGATCGTCAAATTGAAGAACTTTTGACTAGAATTGAGGACAAAATTTTACAGCTAGAACGGGCCAATGCTAGTATTTCTGATTCGATCCAATTCATTCATAAGAAAATCAAACACGTAAAAGATGAGGAGGAATAATGTGCCGGAGATTAAAATAAACGAACAGGAGATTAAATCCGCTTTGGATACGTTAAAGGCAAAAACAAATGACCTCCATTCAGCTGCCTCAAAACCTGTATTCCGACATTCTTCTCTTCAATTTCTGAAGTTTCTTCAAGAAGTGGAAGAGCTTATGATAAGGCTGTTCACGATTATAAAACGAGGCTATTAAAGGCGGAATCCGATGCCTGGTCAAATATTGAATCATTCGTAGAAACAGAACATCGTCTTGCGGATAACTTTGACAGGGAGAATACGCGATGAAAGTGTTGGACGTGTCGGAAGTACTAGATGGAATCGATCGATGGGTAGAAAAAAAGGAACAAGAGAAAGAACAGGTTCATGCCATCCGGGAGGCCATGGAAAAAGTCATCGAGTTAGATGACAACTTAAAGGGACGCGGGGGAGAAGCGATCAAAAAGCATTTTGCCAGCAACCATCTGCCAATTATTAATGAATGGCTTCAATTCCTCGATGACTACACGAATCGATTAAACGGTATAAAAAATGAAATATTAGATTTTGAAACAAATGAGGCCATCATCCGGGAAGATTTTCTTGAACATGATATAAAAAACGGACTCGACAAACTGGCACGATTCACGCATGATAAAGTAAACGAAATTAACGAAGCCTTTTTTAGCATCAGCGATTTAATTGGAGGCGCTCCTATCTCTACGGCGGAATTTGATTCGGAAATTCACAATTCTGGACGATATCTCCATGAGACCATTCATCAATTAAGAGATCTTGACGAAAAAAGCGTATCAAAAGTAACATCTGCAGCCAATCAATTGGATCAGCTTATTCAATTGATGGAAAATAAGCGCAGGCCGACGAAAAGTGGAACCCTCTTGAAACAAAATGCCGATAATCCCTTTATTGCGTTTGCAGAAGGACTTGGCGATATACTTCCTTTCAATGTTTGGGCCGATTCCATCGTACATCCAGTCCATACGTTAGAAGAGATGTGGAAGGCGTGGAAAAAAGAAGTAATGTACGGTAATGCAGTCAGCCGTGCCGCCTTTTTTGGAAAGCTTATCGGAAACTATCATTTTATGAATGAAGTGATTTCAAATGTAGGGTCAAGTGAGACCAGGCTGACAAAAGAGGAACAAGAAGTAGACAACTTGCTGAAAAAGTTCAAAATAGCGGACAAAATCGA
>NZ_JBBHZM010000097.1:0-1539 GCF_049843615.1 Fictibacillus sp. Mic-4
GGGCGGTTTTCCATTTTATCTTTATCGATGGCAACCGGTCTCCATTGGATGCTGTGCATGCCAAGGATTCCGACTTGTGGCGCATTCAAGATCGGTGTGGACATGAGCGATCCGTAAATGCCGCCGTTTGTGATCGTGAACGTTCCGCCTTGCAGTTCATTAAGAGTAAGTTTGTTGCTGCGTGCTTTTTTCGCAAGATCGGCAATTTCACGTTCAATGCCGGCAAATGATAGGCGGTCGGCATCGCGTACGACCGGTACGACAAGGCCCTGGTCGGTTCCAACGGCTACCCCGATATCATAAAATTTCTTCATTAAGATTTCATCGCCTTGAATTTCCGCATTTAATAGCGGGAACTTCTTCAACGCTCCGACAACCGCTTTTGTGAAGAACGACATAAAGCCAAGTTTCACATCGTGTTGTTCTAAGAAAGCATCTTTGCGGCGTTTGCGGACATCCATGATCGCCGTCATGTCTACTTCATTAAATGTTGTTAACATTGCCGCTGTATGTTGGACATCAACGAGGCGTTTGGCGATCGTTTGACGGCGGCGGGACATTTTAATGCGCTCCACTGGTTTGTCAGGAGAAACCGGTGCCGCTTGAGGAGCCGCTGCTTTTGGCGGTTGCGCTTGTTGCGCCGGCTTCGTCGCATGGGCTTTCACGTCTTCCGGACGGACTCTTCCTAATGGATCACGGGTTTCCACTTGATTTAAGTCAATGCCAAGTTCTCTCGCCAGTTTTCTCGCCGCAGGAGAGGCAACCGGGCGATCCGCAGGAGTCGTTGATGGTTCAACAGATGACGCTTTTTCTTTTGCCGCTGCTTTCGGCGCTTCAGCCGTTTCTTTCGGTTGTTCTTCTTGTTTTTGCGGGGCAGCCGCTCCTGCTCCGCTTCCAAGCACAGCGATCACTTCGCCGACTTCAACTGTATCTCCGGCTTCTTTTAAAATTTCTTGCAGCACGCCGTCTTCTTCCGCGCTAATTTCAACATTGACTTTGTCGGTTTCAAGCTCAACGATGTAATCGCCTTTATTGACTTGATCTCCAACATTTTTTAACCATTGTGCAATCGTTCCTTCAGATATTGATTCTGCTAGTTCTGGTACTTTGACTTCAGCCACGACCATGACCTCCTTCTTGGTTGACAGCAATTTTTGCAGTTAGTGCTTTATGCATAATGTGCGCTTGTTCTTTTTTATGGACTTCGGCATCTCCGCTCGCCGTACTGGAGCGGTCAGGACGCCCAATATAATCGACGGATACATTCTCCGGCGCTACCGCGCGGATTCTCGGCTCGATATACATCCAGCTTCCCATGTTTTTCGGCTCTTCTTGGACCCAGACGATTTCTTTCAAGTTGGCAAAGCGGCTAATGATCGCTTGAATTTCTTTTTCCGGGAATGGATAAAGCTCTTCCACGCGGGCGATATGAAGCCAGTCGAAATTCTCTTCTTTCGCCTCGATTTCCGTTGCCAGATCGATCGCTACTTTACCCGAACATAAAATTAACCGTTCCACTTGATCCGCATGCTTGCCAAG
>NZ_JBBHZM010000098.1:0-1494 GCF_049843615.1 Fictibacillus sp. Mic-4
CTGTCATTTAAAACGATATGACGGTGGGCGAATGTCCCGCGCTCTGAATCCTGCCCGGTCAGACGAATCGGCGTACCGTCTTTTAAAATCGAGGCGAATGCCAATGTTTCCGCATGGCCCCAATCGATTTTGCCGCCTTCTTCTAAGGCGTTGCGCCGGCGTTTAAGAATGCGATCCAATTTAGGGTAAACCGTAAATCCTTCCGGACGGGCAAGCAGGTCATTGTTTAATTGTTGAAGTTCATCAAATGGCACAGCGGTGTCGACATCCGGCAGACCATGCGCCAATTTTTCAGGCAAGCATGGCTCTTCAAACTCTTGATCGCCGTCTTTTTTCACTTTCTCGTATTCCGCCTGAAGATTGGCCTGAACTTCTTGTTCTATTTTTTCGATCTCTTCAGCAGAAAGAATGCCTTTTGCCTGTAAAACTTCCCCATAAAGTTTTTTCACGGTTGGATGCTTGTCGATCATTCCATACATGTACGGCTGTGTGGCATGCGGATCGTCCATTTCATTGTGGCCGTACCGGCGGTAACCGACCAAATCGATAAGGAAATCCTTATTAAAACGTTTACGATATTGATAAGCCAAATGCATCGCGGTCAAGCATGCTTCAGGATCATCCGCGTTCACGTGAACGATCGGAATTTCAAATCCTTTCGCAAGGTCGCTCGCGTACTTCGTCGAACGGGAATCCGCGCTATCGGTTGTAAATCCAATAAGATTGTTGGCGATAATATGAACCGTTCCGCCTGTTTGGAACCCGCGCAACCGGCTTAAATTCAAGGTCTCAGCGACAATTCCTTCACCAGGGAATGCGGCATCGCCATGAATTAAAATGGCAAACGATTTTTGCACATCTTGTTGCGGGAATCCAGCTGATGTGCGGTCTTCTTGCGCTGCCCTCGTATACCCTTCAACGACAGGGTTGACAAATTCAAGGTGACTCGGGTTATTGGCTAATGTCAAGCGGGCTTCTAATGAATTCGATTCCTTGATCGCGCGTTCTCCGCCGAGATGGTATTTCACATCGCCCGTCCAGCCGTAGTTGATTCCTTTCGATCCTTCCGATGGAACCAATTCTTTATTCGGGGAGTGATGGAACTCCGAAAAGATGATTTCATACGGCTTGCCTAATACGTGGGCCAGCACATTTAAACGTCCCCGGTGGGCCATGCCGATCATCACATTTTTTGCCCCGTCTCTGACCCCTTCAAAAATAATATCGTCAAGCATCGGGACAAGCACATCGACACCTTCGATGGAAAAGCGTTTTTGCCCGACAAACGTTTTATGCAAAAACTGTTCAAAGCCTTCGACTTCCGTCAACCGGCGCAACAAGTGAACGCGTTCTTCATTTGATAACGAACGTTGGATGGAACCCGATTCCACCATATGGGTTAGCCAATTTCGTTCTTCCGCTTCATGTACATGGCTAAACTCATATGATAGTGACTTTGTATAGAGTTCTTTCAACCGATTGACGGCATCAAGA
>NZ_JBBHZM010000099.1:0-1433 GCF_049843615.1 Fictibacillus sp. Mic-4
CGGGTTAACCCCCTAAGTTTGGACAATATCTCCTGTTCTCTCCGTTTTTTGGAGTTTTTTAAAATGCGCTTAACAGGAATATACGTTCTGTATTTTGGATGTAGTTACTTTATAACGCTATTTGGAAGGGATTCACTTCTCCTCTGGCTAACTTTGCCAAAAAGGCTTGAGGAGACAAATCGAACAGGCTTCCATGTAAACGTTCCTCGTTGTAAAAGCGTATAAAGGAATCTACCTCTTGAAACGCATGGTCAAAGCTGTGAAATTCGTTTCGTTGGTAACACTCTCTTTCTAAAATGCTATGAAAAGACTCAATATAGGCGTTCATATTGGGTGTTTTCGCCGGGATTCGCTCATGTTCGATGCCCTGTTCCAGGCAAAATTCATAAAATGCTTTACTGCAGAACTGGGGACCATTGTCTGTTCGAATCACAGGCCTTTTAGAGCCCCTGGCATATATTTCACGGTGTAACAGTGCTTGTTTTACCATCTGGATGATGTGTTTCGCTTCACACACTTTGCCTGTGTAATGACCCACGATGCTTCGGTCATAGACGTCGATCACACTGGCAAGGTAAAAAAAGCGCCGTGACCCGGTTACACACCCATACTTAATATCCATCTGCCATAATTGATTCGGCCCCGTTACGATTCGGTTTTTCGCTAACCGGCGGGGTGCCTTACGTTTCTTTTCGCGTTGAGGCATTAAGATATCGAGTTCCTTGCATAAACGATACACTTTCTTCTTATTGATGATCAGACGATATTTTCGCTGTAAGCAGCGCGTGAGTTTTCGATAACCGTAAACAGACTCCTGACCCTCTATCAAGCTCATCAGATAGTGTTTTATCATTTGGTCAGGAATCTTCTTTCCATTACGATTGAGTGAGAAACCGGGGATCGGACGGCCTCCTGTTTTTCGCTGACGAGAAGTAGAACGAGATTGTCGGTAATAATACGTTGATCGACTGACATCAGCGATTTTAAGCACACGAGTGGCAGGAAACCCCTCCTGGATCCATTCCCGTGCAACATCTATTCGTTCGGAAAGTCGGGAAACTTTTTTTTTAACATGTCTCGAAGCATTGCTACTTCTAGTTCTTTTTCTCCTAAAAGTTTCATTGCTTGATCGTACTTAGCTTGAAGTTCATTCACATTTGGAGGTTGACTTAGGGGAAGTACACCTTTCTTAGCCATCTCTGCCTCCACTTCATCACGATACTGACGGATCCATTTACTTAACGTACTAGGGGACACCCCCACTTTTCGAGCAGTAAAGGAATAGTTGCCCGACTCTAACGCCATACGGACATATGACTTTTTCACTTCTTCCATTGGTCCTTTTCTTTTCGCCATACTAGACACCTCTCCCTATATTTTAAATTGTATTCGGAGAGAGAATAGGTGTCCAAAAGAATTATGGGGCTAAATAG
>NZ_JBBHZM010000100.1:0-1424 GCF_049843615.1 Fictibacillus sp. Mic-4
TCAGACTGTTGACAAACCCGTTTTTAAATCTTTGATTTTAGAACGGGTTTGTTTTTTTCATCACTTTTGACGTTTTTTCTGTAGTCATCTTATGCTGGACATGGCTTCTTCCACGTCCAGCATGCCATCTTCTTAAGATTCATGGCAGCAAAAGTAAGCATCGCCTGCATCGACAATTTTTTAAGCCCCCTTAGGGTTGTCCAACGCATGCCATGCTTCTCCTTTGCATCCGCAAAGACCCGCTCAATCGTTTCTTTACGTTTGGCATAGATATATTTATTTTCAGGTGTATGTCTTAAATGATCACATTCTTCTATGTACTCTTCCCAAAGATGTCGATGAATTAATTTTTGATGATTTTTACTTTGGGTGCACTTGTCTAAAAATGGACAATTCTTACAGATTTCAGGGTCAGAGGCGTACTGTTTATATCCATCTCTGGTAGTGGTTCTATAAGGTAAAACCTGTTGTTCCGGACAAATGTAACAATCATAATATTCGTCATAGACATACTCATGCTTTTTAAAGTAACCATCTTTTGTGCGAGGTCTCGTATACGGCATTACGGGTCTTATCTCTTGATCCATCAAATACTTCGCAATAAAAGGGGTTTTATATCCGGCATCTACGGCAACGGCTGTCGGCTTTCCGACCTTTTCTATCACTTCATTCAACAACGTATCCAACATACAACTATCATGAACATTGGCACCCGTTACCTTGGTTCCTAAAATGAAACCTTTTGAATCACTCGCCGTATGAACAGAATAAGCAAAAAGTTTTTCACGTTCATCTTTCACATAGTAACCACTATCAGGGTCCGTCTTACTTACCTTGACCTCTTTCGTCTCTTCTTTATCTTGTAGGGGAAATTCCTTTTTTCCATGTGCTTCCCGATCAGCATTAATCTCAAGTTCGAGTTGTTTTTGGTAACTTTTCGCTTCCACTCGAACCACTTTTTTATCATATTTCTTTTTGTTGGCACTTGCCTTCACATGTGTAGAGTCAATGAAGGCTACGGATGGATCGACTAATTTTTTATCCATCGCTTCCTTTAGGATTCGATAAAAGATTCGTTCAAACAGATCCGTATCCTTGAAGCGTCGCTCATAGTTTTTACCGAACGTTGAAAAATGGGGGATCTTCTCTGTGAATCCGTAGCCTAAAAACCAACGATAAGCTAAATTGGTTTCAATCTCCTTAATGGTTTGCCTCATGGAACGAATCCCAAACAAGTATTGCACAAACACCATTTTAATGAGAACAACGGGATCTATACTTGGTCTGCCATTATCAAGTGAATATTTATCCTCGACTAGTTGATAAATAAAATCAAAGTTAATGGCTTGTTCCACTTTTCGAACCAGATGATCCTCTGGTACCAATTCATCTAGAGCCACCATTTCAATTTGATGACGATTATT
>NZ_JBBHZM010000101.1:0-1367 GCF_049843615.1 Fictibacillus sp. Mic-4
ACTTCCTCCGAAAGAAGTCTCCCTCTTCAAACCGTAACGATGCGGTAGCGAGTGAAGGTTAAGGGGGAGATGAATTTCGGTTTGACGATAGCCGAAATCATTGCACAAAACGGAACATTCGTTCTATAATAATGAGTAAGGGGAGGTGATTCGATATGGCAAACAAAGCATATAAGTTCCGTCTGTACCCAACGCAAGAACAAGAACAACTTCTTGCAAAAACCTTTGGCTCAGTTCGTTTCGTATACAATAAAATGTTGGCTGAACGAAAGGAAGCATATGAGAAATTCAAGGACGACAAAGAAGCCTTGAAAAAGCAAAAATATCCGACTCCTGCCAAGTACAAAAAGGAGTTTGCATGGCTCAAAGAAGTCGATAGCCTTGCGTTGGCAAACGCTCAACTGAATTTGCAGAAGGCGTACAAAAACTTCTTCTCTGGACGTGCTGAATTTCCGAAGTTCAAAAACCGTAAAGCAAGACAATCCTACACAACCAATGTGGTAAACGGAAACATTATGCTTTTGGATGGCTATATCAAATTACCGAAACTGAAACTCGTAAAAATGAAGCAACATCGGGAAATTCCGTCGCATCATATGATCAAGTCTTGTACAGTTTCTCGAACAAAAACAGGAAAATACTATGTTTCTATTCTCACCGCATACGAACATCAACCTGGACAAAAAGAAGTACAAGCTGTTGTTGGCTTGGATTTTTCCATGAATGGCTTATTTGTCGATAGTGAAGAAGGTAAGACAGCCAATTACCCTCGCTTCTATCGTCAAGCCTTGGGAAAATTAGCGAAGGAACAGCGTATTCTATCACGCAGAAAGAAAGGTTCTAATCGTTGGCATAAACAGCGCCTAAAAGTAGCGAAGCTACATGAAAGAAGTGCCAATCAACGAAAAGACTTTCTACACAAAGAATCGCATACATTAGCGAAACGGTATGATTGCGTGGTTATCGAAGATCTCAACATGAAGGGGATGTCACAAGCACTCCATTTCGGTAAAAGCGTTGCTGATCATGCATGGGGCATGTTCACAACATTTCTCCAATACAAGTTAGAAGAACAAGGGAAAAAACTTATCAAAATAGACAAGTGGTTTCCATCATCCAAAACTTGCTCATGTTGTGGTCAAGTAAAGAAGTCTCTATCTCTTTCTGAGCGCATATTCCACTGTGAATGTGGTTTTGTGGCAGACAGGGACTGGAACGCTTCTATTAATATCAAACATGAAGGATTGCGCTTATTAGCGTTAGCATAGCAAAAAGAACTCTTGGAACGAGAGGGATAGCTCGGTCAGTTTTCGTTGGCTACTAAAAGCAACGATAAGTCGAGAAGCCCCCGCTTCAAAAACCGTTAG
>NZ_JBBHZM010000102.1:0-1339 GCF_049843615.1 Fictibacillus sp. Mic-4
AGGCCTTCTCTTAAAGGAACAATTAAAATGCGAATTGTTCCTTTAAGCAGAGGAAACAAGGTTAGTTCCGGCGTTATTTTCTTGTGCCAGTTCATATGCCATTTCATACTCCATTGGAGTGGCGTATCCAAGCGTTGAGTGCGTACGCTTCCGATTGTAAAATTGAATATAAAACTCTATAGCAGCGATTGCTTCGGCCTTCGTACGAAAAACAAATTTATAAAGGTACTCTTTCTTCAATGATGCAAAGAATGATTCGGCACAGGCATTATCATATGGGGTAGCTTTTTGGCTCATGCTAATGACAGCTTTTGCCTTTTTCAATTCTTGAATATAGTCGTTTGAACAATACTGTGATCCACGGTCTGAATGATGAATCCAGCCTTCTTCTGGTTTGCGCAAAGCTATGGCTTCCTTTAAGGCACGAAGCGGCAATTTTCGATCCATACAATCATCTATAGCGTAACTAATGACACGGCGAGAAAATAAATCTAGCACTGGATTGAGGTAAAGAAACCCCTCTCCGGTGTGAATGTAAGTAATATCGGTTACCCAAACTTTATTAGGTACATCAGGTCGGAATTCACGGTTTAGTTCATTGGCATATACTGTTTTTTTATGGTCAGAGTCCGTGGTATTGATATACTTTTTTGGAGGCGTGGCAAATAGCCCCATAGCCCTCATACGATTCGCCACAGTCTTCTGGGAAACCTTTATTTTATCAAGTTCTACTAATCTTTCATATATCCTGGGACTACCATATGCCCCAAGGTTATCATTGAAGTAAAACTTGATGCGTTCATCTAAGTATTTTTTCCACTTTTCCCTTTCCGTTTCATCCTGACCTTGACGCTTTTCCCAGGCATAATAACCGGAGGTTGATACCCCTAATACTTTGCACATCCTCACAAGGGTATGCTCATTTTTATAAGCAAAAATAAAAGCAAATATATCTACTTTTCTTGTGTGAAGATGTGCATTGCTTTTTTTAGAATTGCACACTCCTCCTCAGCTTCCAGTCGTTTTTGTCTTTCTGTTTCATACAATTCTTTGTATTCGGAAGCTGTTAAAAGTTGATTCTTCTGGGCTTTCTCCGCCTCCTGTTGCCTTTTGCGGAAAGCCGTTACCCATTTCATTAAGGTGTCATACGGGATCTGTAGTTCTTTACTTACATCAATTTGTTTTTTACCGTCTAAAACAATCAGTTTTGCAACATATTCTCTAAATTCACTAGCATATTTTTTCTGATTCTTCGCCATGTTTACACGTCCTCTTCCCTAATGGTTTGATTTAAACATGACGCCACTACCTGTGTCCACTTTTTATACTATATTCAATA
>NZ_JBBHZM010000103.1:0-1317 GCF_049843615.1 Fictibacillus sp. Mic-4
GTAAGCATCAGCTTCCACTTTCGTTAGTACTCGTTCGCCTTTATGCAAGTTCGCCGAGTAACCGTCGTAAGGAACGCGAGAAATACCGCCGTGGTGCGACATTCTGTCGGGAGCGTCCAATGCGCCACCCGCTCGAATAATTCTAGGCGGATTAATACCGGATTGCCCCCAGTCGACTTTCGGCACGATCGGAATATTAACGCCTGGGATTTTGTTGATCATACGGATCATTCCGTTGATTCCGTCAATTATAAAGTTAACGGCTTTTGCCGCTGCGCGTTTAATACCTTCCCACACCGAATCCATTTTGGCTTTTACTTTATCCCAGTTTTTATAGAGGTACACCCCCGCTTTAATCAACGCTCCAATAGGACCGAGTAATGCGAGAATAATCGATTTAAGGAAGCCCATTTTGTTCCAGAGCGCAACCGCCTTACTCTTTACCGTGTCCCAATTCCGATATAGAAGAACGCCAATCGCGATTACTGCCGCAATGGCAGCTACAATCCACGTCGCAGGACACGCCCACATCGCTGTATTCATCGCCCATTGACCGACTGCCGCAGCCGCCATAGCTGTACGGAATCCGTTAATTAATTGTGTAATCGTTTGAACAATGGTCAACGCTAACATGCCGGCTTTAAACGCAACAACAGCTGTAGTTACGCCAACTATAGTTTCACGAATTAACGGCCAGTTTTGCGTTATGAAATTGAAAATGCTCGTCGCCATGTCTAACGCAGTTTGGAACGCAGTCTTAACTTTGTCACCGAACGACTGAATATCTTTCGGAGAAAGTTTCGAAACAAAATCGGCTGCCTTGTTCGCTGCGTCTTTAATGACGGGCATTAATGGTGTTAGTACCGAAATCTGCAACGTTTCTAATGCGCCTTTAAACTGCTCAACGGCGCCTTTCGCGTTGTTCATTTTCTCCTTAGCGACGTCAAGCGCAGTGACTTTCGACATTTCACCGTTAAATTTTTTGATTCCGTCGGCGCCTTCTTTGTAAAGAATCGTAGCTGCCCGAATCGCATCCGAACCAAACATTGTATATAACGCTTGCTGTCGTTGCTGTGCGTTAAGCCCTGACAGTGACTTTTTAAGAACGCCCGCAATGGCCGCCATCGACTTAACGTTTCCTTTTGCGTCAAAGAATGCGTTTGATCCGTCTTTCGTGATAATTCCGAGATCCCTCATTGCGCCATACGCACCTTCGGACTTCGGAATCAAGTTCGATAACATCGTTTTCAGCGACGTACCCGCATCGCTTCCTTTTAGCCCGTTGTTCGCGAAGACCCCGAGCGCTGAGTTCGTATC
>NZ_JBBHZM010000104.1:0-1290 GCF_049843615.1 Fictibacillus sp. Mic-4
GATGATGTAAAATATCTTGTGTAAGTCAAAGAAGGCCTTCTCAAAATAAAAAAAGTAGGGTACTCTCGGAATTGTCGAAGATTCCAGAACGAGAGGAGACCCTACTATGAATTTTAGTATAACCGATATTCTGTCACAAAATCAATTGGATCAAATGGTAAAGGATTTTTTGAAAGAGAAGATTGAATTCCTGCTTCAGGAGGAGATCAAGAATTTCATCAAAGTAGAAAACCCGGATCAAAAGCTGCAGCGTAACGGCTATTACCCACGGGGCTTAGACACGAAGTACGGACGAATAGAAGAACTCAGTATCCCCAGGGATCGGCAGGGGCAGTTTCATACACAGCTATTCGAACCGTATGAGCGAAGGCACGAGAATTGGCTCGAAGAAACCATCGTTCGGATGTACCAAAGCGGAATGAGTACACGTGAAGTTGGCAAGATGGTTGAGAGACTAGTCGGCGCCTCTTATTCGGCCGCAACAGTAAGCAACATTACAGAGGCCACAATGAAGGATATAGAGGCTTGGCGAAAAAGACCCATTACGAAGCGTTTCATTGCGCTGTTTCTTGATGCGCTCTTTGTAAAGGTCAGACGCGATACCGTTGACAAGGAAGCTGTCTATATTGCCATGGGCATTACAGAAGACGGACATCGTGAAATCCTCGGCTTTTATGTTGGAGGGAATGAAAGCTCCACGGGATGGCATGATGTACTTTCCGACTTATACACACGAGGGCTTAAACAGATACTTCTGGGCGTGTTTGACGGTCTTTCGGGATTGGAAGACACATTCAGATCCGTCTATCCAAAAGCTGACGTTCAACACTGCGTGGTGCACAAGGTGCGTAACACTCTGAATAAAGCGAGGAAAAAAGACCAGTATGAGCTGGCAGAAGCCCTAAAGCCCATTTACAAAGCGCCTACGAAAAAAATAGCTATTCGAGAGTTCGAGGCATTCAAAGAAGCTTGGAAAGAACGCTATCCTAAAATCGTATCCTCCTGGGAAGAGAACCTGTCCACGTTGCTTAGTTTCATGGATTACCCGTCAGAAATACGGTATGCCATCTACACGACCAACTGGATTGAGAGGACCAACAAGGAAATCCGAAAACGGCTAAAGACCATGAACAGTCTCACAAGCATAGAGGCAGCAGAAAAAATCGTCTACTTGACCATTGTCGATATGAATGACAAGTGGACAGAAAGGATTTCAACAGGCTTCGCCAAAGCCAAGCCGAGCATTCTGCAAAAGTTCGAAGAAAAATACGGAAAGTAAAAAAATTCATA
>NZ_JBBHZM010000105.1:0-1285 GCF_049843615.1 Fictibacillus sp. Mic-4
AGCGAAATGCATTGTAAACACGATGCTATCCCCCACTTCCTAAGTGAAAAATACTGTTTTTTTTGGGTTTTGGTTTTTCAAAAATTTTAGTTTTTTATTAAAAGGAACTTTTTCAGTGGCTTCTCCGGAAACGAAAAATTTGTCCTTTAGCATGGCTCTATTGGGTCCAATTGTCTTAGATTTGAATTGAAATAGTGCCAAAACGCTACACAGAACTTGGACAAATACCAATATTGCTCCGCTCCGGCAACTTCAAAGGAATGGCACTGATCGCCGGGGAACATATACATATAGCGTGCTAATCCACTAGCCATGCTATAAGAAAAATCCTGGCGTAGCGAGCATGTTCGACGCTATGTTTTTGAAATATCGAGAAAGCCTTCGCCGAAAACATCCCGAACATCATGGATGGCAATAAACGCATTCACATCTACAGCTTTCACAATTTTTTTGAGCTTGATTACCTCTTGTTTGCTAATGACAATATAGAGGATATCTTTTTGAGTTTTTGTATAATATCCATGGCCAGAAAGAACGGTAACGCCTCGGTCCATGAGAACATTCACTTGTTGAGCAATTTGATCGGGTTCCTTTGAAATAATCGTGACAGCTTTTTTCGGGTTAAATCCTTCGATAATGAATTCCATTACTTTTGTTCCAATGTAGAGCATAATGATCGTGAGCATCAGTTTTTCGGCACCGATAATAAAATAAGAAGAAAAAGCGACAATCATATCAAAAAATAGCAGTCCATAACTGATGCTCCAGCCGAGATATTTATGGGTAATTCTAGCAAGGATGGTCGTCCCCGCAGTTGTGCCGCCAACCCGAAGAATTAAGCCAATCCCAACACCAGCAAAGACGCCGCCAAAGATCGCATTCACCATTATTTCATCAGATAAAATGCGCCAGTCTTCTGTTAAATGTAAAAACAAAGAATTTAACGCAACAGCTATAATCGTATATATGGTTGTCGTTTTATTTAAAAATTTATAGCCGATGATCAGCAAAAAAGCATTAATCATTAAGTTCACCAATCCCGGCGACCATTTGAAGAGATAAAATAAAATAATGGTGATCCCGGTAACGCCGCCTTCGCCAAATTCATTAGGAATGACAAACAGATTAACAGCTAATGCAAAAATAAAAGAACCTGCCGTAATCATAAGCATATCTATGACTCTTTTTTTCATATCTTAACACCTCGTGAAATTCGATTTCTGCATTCAGAATCCAACTATTATACTTGTAAACTAGAACGGTTGCAATACTGTTTTGAAAGAGG
>NZ_JBBHZM010000106.1:0-1186 GCF_049843615.1 Fictibacillus sp. Mic-4
TGTGGCGAGGAACCAGCAATCTTACGTGCACACCACGAGCCACAGCTGTCTTTAATGCCATGATAATATCTGTTTCTGGTACAAAGTAGGGTGTTGTTATATCAATAGTTTTGGTCGCCTGTGTTATACATATAAAGTAAGCTTGACGAATAACTGGGGTAGGAATTCCAGGGTTTCCTTCCAACGTATGGATGTACGCTTTTTGCAATTCTCCTGTCTTTGTTCGGGTATTGTCTGTTTTACCTTCTATAGGCCATAACTCAGATCCTAATTCGGCAGACCATCTTGAAAGATCTATGCTGCCGGTTGGATTGATTTCCTTTGATTTATATTTTGGGATTTTAGTGGCCTTTTTCGTTGCCTCAGATTTTGTTTTTGACTTTATCCGTTCTGGTACAGCGATATTCCAATGAACGTCGAAGATAGTCTGCAAGTCGCCTGTTGCTTCCCCTATAATTTGTAAATGAGTGTCCCTCCAAAATCCTACGTCTGGCTTTAATCCTGTATATTCACACCCAACGTTCATACCGCCAGTAAAGGATTCCTTTCTGTCAATCGTGACAATCTTACAATGATCCCGATAATTCCAATTGGACAAAATCCAGGGAAAGCTTAAAGGAAATATTGTCCGACATTCTATCCCTGCTTCCACCATCTGAAGAATTTTTTGACGCGGAAATTTTTTACTCCCCCAACCATCTCTAATAAAACGAACCCGCACTCCATTTACTGCTTTTTCGATCAGCAGTTCTGTGATGCGATTACCAATTTGATCGTTCCGATAGATGAAATATTCCAGATCAATGGTTTTTTGGGCTTTTTGTAGGGATTCGATAAGTTGTTCATATTTTGCTATTCCATTGTTTAGTACTTGGACTTTGCCGACTCGAAGCCCGCCTACAGTAAAATACCTTAAAGCATCGGCGATTATCGATGCTGAATCACTATATGTATCAGGTAACTTTTCAGACTCATTATGAGAAGAGGTCAATCTTTTACGCTGAATAAGCTTGGGATTTGATATGCTAAGATATAGTAAGAAACCAATGACAGGCAAAACAAGGACGATTACTATCCAATTCAAAGCTTTGGTTGGCCGACGAACTTCCCAAATTGCTATGAATAAGATAAAGAACGTATTTAACAAGTATAGATAAAAAATCCACTCCAACTAAAATTCCTCCTT
>NZ_JBBHZM010000107.1:0-1083 GCF_049843615.1 Fictibacillus sp. Mic-4
AAGTCTCATAAGCTCCATAGAAAGGAGGTGATCCAGCCGCACCTTCCGATACGGCTACCTTGTTACGACTTCACCCCAATCATCTGTCCCACCTTCGGCGGCTGGCTCCTTGCGGTTACCTCACCGACTTCGGGTGTTACAAACTCTCGTGGTGTGACGGGCGGTGTGTACAAGGCCCGGGAACGTATTCACCGCGGCATGCTGATCCGCGATTACTAGCAATTCCGGCTTCATGTAGGCGAGTTGCAGCCTACAATCCGAACTGAGAATGGCTTTTTGGGATTGGCTCCACCTTGCGGTTTCGCAGCCCTTTGTACCATCCATTGTAGCACGTGTGTAGCCCAGGTCATAAGGGGCATGATGATTTGACGTCATCCCCACCTTCCTCCGGTTTGTCACCGGCAGTCACCTTAGAGTGCCCAACTGAATGCTGGCAACTAAGGTCAAGGGTTGCGCTCGTTGCGGGACTTAACCCAACATCTCACGACACGAGCTGACGACAACCATGCACCACCTGTCACTCTGTCCCCCGAAGGGGAAAGCTTGATCTCTCAAGTGGTCAGAGGATGTCAAGACCTGGTAAGGTTCTTCGCGTTGCTTCGAATTAAACCACATGCTCCACTGCTTGTGCGGGCCCCCGTCAATTCCTTTGAGTTTCAACCTTGCGGTCGTACTCCCCAGGCGGAGTGCTTAATGTGTTAACGTCAGCACTGAGGGTGGAACCCCCCAACACCTAGCACTCATCGTTTACGGCGTGGACTACCAGGGTATCTAATCCTGTTTGCTCCCCACGCTTTCGCGCCTCAGCGTCAGTTACAGGCCAAAAAGCCGCCTTCGCCACTGGTGTTCCTCCACATCTCTACGCATTTCACCGCTACACGTGGAATTCCACTTTTCTCTCCTGCACTCAAGTTCCCCAGTTTCCAATGACCCTCCACGGTTGAGCCGTGGGCTTTCACATCAGACTTAAAGAACCGCCTGCGCGCGCTTTACGCCCAATAATTCCGGACAACGCTTGCCACCTACGTATTACCGCGGCTGCTGGCACGTAGTTAGCCGTGGCTTTCTGGTCAGGTACCGTCA
>NZ_JBBHZM010000108.1:0-1016 GCF_049843615.1 Fictibacillus sp. Mic-4
CTATCCTGAAAATAAATTATGGTCCGTGCAGGATCTCTCGTAAAAAAGGCAACACCAAACTAACCCGGTTAAATTCCACAAAATGGAACCCAGGCTGTTGTTATATTAGGTTAACGTTCTTTTATGCGACGGTCTCTATGGTAACCTTGTATCCGAGAGACTCTAGTTTCTTAATGGATTGTTTAATTACTGCATCTTTTTTATGTTCCTCGTAATAAGATGCCCCCAATTCGATATACGGTTGTTTTCTTGTTAAGATGTGGAATGAAATGGTCAGTATACTATGAGCTACGGCAACTGCAGCCCGGTTTGCGCCACGTCTTGCGGCTATGCGATGATATTGGCTTGATAGATAGGTGTTCTTTGTTCTCGCTGCTGCTCGTGCGGCTTCAACAAGAGCACTTCGAAGTTTTTTGTTCCCTTTTCGCGTTCGACCTGATTTACGTTTACCTGCGCTTTCATTGTTACCTGGAGCTAATCCTGCCCATGAACATAATTTTGCAGCGGTGCCAAACTGGTTCCCTACATCTGTCCCAATTTCAGCTATCATTTGTTCAGCTGTACGCCAGCCGACTCCGGGAATCGTATCCAACAGCTCCAGGTCTTTCTCAAAAGGGCGCATTCGTTCCTTAACTTCCGCATCGAGTTCTTCAATTTCTTTATCAAGAAAATCAATATGTCGTAATTGTGTTTCCAATAACTTCTTCTGATGAGGACCCATCAAGCCTTTTAACGCACGCTTTAACTCTTCTTTTTTGTTTTTTAATCGACGTTGCGCTAATTCAGATAAAACTTCCGGATCTTCTTCGCCGGCAATCATCGCTTCAATCATCGCACGACCGGATTTCCCTAGAACATCGCGTGCCACGGAAGACAACTTGATATTCGCTCCTTCAAGAACCTTCTGAATACGATTGACTTCCCGTGCCCGTTCTTCAATGAGACTTCGGCGGTAACGAATGAGTTCCCGTAATTCACGTTGATCACGCGAAGGGATATAACTACCTTCAAGTAGC
>NZ_JBBHZM010000109.1:0-937 GCF_049843615.1 Fictibacillus sp. Mic-4
TTTAGACTCACCCTATTGGACACTTTTTCTACTCGGACCTCCATTTTTGGCTTTTAGAACCGCCCTATTAGACACTTTTTCTACTTGGACCTCCATTTTTGGCTTTTAGAACCGCTCTATTAGACACTTTTTCTACTTGGACCTCCATTTTTGGCTTTTAGAACCGCCCTATTGGACACTTTTCCGGTTCAGAGCTCTATTATTGTCTTTTAGACGCGTCCTATTGGACACTTTTCCGGATCCATGACGAATTTTTGTCTTTTAGCAGCGCTTTATTAGCAAAAATTTTCTTGTGTCGGGGATCGTGCCTCTATGTTAGAAGCAAAATCCTTTTTATTGATAATGGTACCATCGGCGGGCTCCAACCGTTTTTAAATTTTTATCTAAAACTCTTTTAATTTTCTTTTTAGATTCTATGATTTTACACCATTCATAAATTGAATTTGTAGTTATTTTCCGATCTGGAAATAGAAACTTAAATTCCTCAACATTACGCATTATTGCAGCTGCAATTCCTTCTTCGTGCCCACATTCCTGGCAATTAACGTTTTTTCCTTCTACATTTATGGAAAATGAGTCGCACTTTGCACAAGTAATTCCCTTCCTCAGCCTGTCAAAATCATAAGATGGCAGCTGCCTATAAGGAGCTTCTTCACAATGAAGCGAAAACAATTGATTGGCTAGATCCTTGTGTTTGCGACTGAGCTTTGATTGCAGGTTATTAAGTTTTCTAAAATAGCGGTTAAGTTGTGTTGGAAAAATAAATGGGAGATGAAGAGGTGCATGGTACAAGGTGAACTCAGGATTGATAAAAACAACGGAAGCAACAATAGGCAAATGATATCCAAGACTTTGCAGCAGTTGGCGTAACAACGATTCGCTTCGCTTCAATTGAATGAGCGGGTTATTCACTTCTACTTTGTTTTTCATGTACAGT
>NZ_JBBHZM010000110.1:0-923 GCF_049843615.1 Fictibacillus sp. Mic-4
GGCTGTTGTTATATTAGGTTAGCGCTTTTTATGCGACGGACTCTATGGTCACCTTGTAACCAAGAGCCTCCAATTTTTTAATGGATTGTTTTATTACGGCATCCTTTTTACGCTCTTCGTAATAAGATACTCCTAATTCGATGTATGGTTGTTTTCTTGTTAAGATGTGGAACGAAATGGTAAGTATACTATGGGCTACGGCAACTGCTGCCCGGTTTGCGCCACGTCTTGCGGCTATGCGATGATATTGGCTTGATAGGTATGTGTTCTTTGTTCTCGCTGCTGCTCGAGCGGCTTCAACAAGAGCACTTCGAAGCTTTTTGTTGCCTTTGCGTGTTCGACCTGATTTACGTTTACCTGCGCTTTCATTGTTACCTGGAGCTAATCCTGCCCATGAACATAATTTCGCTGCAGTGCCAAACTGGTTCCCTATATCTGTTCCAATTTCAGCTATCATTTGTTCAGCTGTACGCCAGCCGACTCCGGGAATCGTATCCAACAGCTCCAGGTCTTTCTCAAAAGGGCGCATTCGTTCCTTAACTTCCGCATCGAGTGCTTCAATTTCTTTATCAAGAAAATCAATATGTCGTAATTGGGTTTCCAATAACTTCTTCTGATGAGGACCCATCAAGCCTTTTAATGCACGCTTTAGCTCTTCTTTTTTGTTTTTTAATCGACGTTGCGCTAATTCAGATAAGACTTCCGGATCTTCTTCGCCGGCAATCATCGCTTCAATCATCGCACGACCGGATTTCCCTAGAACATCGCGTGCCACGGAAGACAACTTGATATTCGCTCCTTCTAGGACCTTCTGAATACGATTGACTTCCCGTGCCCGTTCTTCAATGAGACTTCGGCGGTAACGAATGAGTTCCCGTAATTCGCGTTGATCTCGCGAAGGGATGTAACTACCTTGAATTAGA
>NZ_JBBHZM010000111.1:0-908 GCF_049843615.1 Fictibacillus sp. Mic-4
TGGATCATCAAATATAGTTAAGTTACCGGAAAATGCGGCAAAAGGTGAATCAAATCTTATTTGATTGGTGTTTTCATCCCAATATCCATTAATTGGAATAGGTGTGCCGCGGAAATTAACCGTACCAACTATCCTGTTATCTGTAATAGAGTTAATGTTTAGTAAACCCCAAACGATTGGTCTACCAGCTATAGCAGCATGGATACCCCATACTGATGGGAATGGAATACTAACCATTGTTTGCTGTGCAGTTTGCAATACTAATCTCCCCCTAAATTTAAAGTTTATGTTTTGAGGAATAAAGGATTAGATATCTTATTTACTACCCTATATAAAGAACCAATTTAGTATATGCACCACAAGCTGAATAATCCTTTAGACAATAGAAAAAATAACCTAGTTCCTTCTATTTTTTCATTTCTAATGTTCAGTACAAATAAAGATGTTTACTTTTAACGGTTAGAAGCCTCATCCTTTCGTTGAAAAATGCAGCTCATTCAAAAAATAGTTGTTAACTTTTAAGAAATCACTCGTGATGGAATCAAAAATCACGTGACAAAAAGTTGTTTATTCAACTATATGGCCCTTTTCTGGAATATGGGGTAAGGAAGGACTATTTGTTCTCTTCTGATAGCTTTCTATATAATGAAGCTCTAGACACATTTGTAATTTCGCAAATTTGATTTACAGTCATATTTCCTTCTTTATATAGCTTAACTGCATAATTCATTCCTGCGTGATTTTTATGATACTTCTTTAACCGACCTTTAAACTTTCCTTCTTTCTTAGCCAACTCAATCCCTTCACGTTGTCGCATACGAATAAGATCTCGCTCTAATTGGTTAACACCAGCCATTACTGTAATTAAGAATTGGCTGTATGGATTATCTTCTGATAAATCTAGCCAT
>NZ_JBBHZM010000112.1:0-907 GCF_049843615.1 Fictibacillus sp. Mic-4
CTCGTAGCACCATTCATAAGCAAGAAAACATCCCCGCTTTACAGGCCACTGCACAGGTCAGGGAGTTGGACGATTATATCAAGATACTTGGAGGCACGAGACAATGAACAGCACATTGAGGGATCTGCAAGACCGCTTCCGCCATCTTCGGATGGCGGAGACTGCAAATGGGCTGCCGGGATTATTGCGTAAAGCCGAACAATCTTCCTGGACGTATCACGAATTCCTAGAGGAACTCTTAACCTACGAACTAACCCGAAGAGAAGAGAAGAATATAGAAAGAAGGCTGAAATGGGCTAAATTTCCTTATCAGAAAACCTTAGATGAGTTTCGAATGGAGGAGCAGAGATCCATCAGCACCCGGCAACTGAATCAACTAAGGGAGCTAAATTGGCTAGAACAGCAATATAACCTGATTCTCCTGGGGCCACCCGGGGTTGGAAAAACCCATATTTCGATTGGTCTGGGTCTTGAGGCCATCCAGAAAGGATTTAAGGTTACCTTTTTCACGATGGGAGAACTGGTTCATGTGCTCAAGACAGAAGAGTACTTGTCTAAATCTAAAACCCAGCTTAAAAGGATCAGGGAATCAGATTTGGTTATCATTGATGATTTGATGTATATGGCAATGGATCAACGGGAAGCCAATCTATTCTTTCATCTGGTCAACGGCCTTTACGAGCGAAGTTCTATCATCCTGACCTCAAATAAAGGTCCGGAGCAATGGGGCGAGCTGATGGGAGATCAAGGCATCACAACGGCCATTCTAGACCGGCTTCTTCACAGGGTGGAGGTCATCCACCTGAATGAGAACAGTTACAGGATTAAACACAGGAGCACCATTTTCGCAGAAAAAAGTGTTCAATCTTAATTAGCAAAAAGTGTTCAAAACTACTTGACGGTTACA
>NZ_JBBHZM010000113.1:0-761 GCF_049843615.1 Fictibacillus sp. Mic-4
TCCTTCCGATAGCTTTCTATATAAAGAAGCTCTAGATACATTTGTAATTTCACAAATTTGATTTACAGTCATATTTCCTTCTTTATATAGCTTTACTGCATAATTCATTCCTGCGTGATTTTTATGATATTTCTTTAACCGTCCTTTAAACTTCCCTTCTTTCTTTGCGAGCTCAATTCCTTCACGCTGACGCATACGAATAAGGTCTCGCTCTAATTGGTTAACACCAGCCATTACCGTAATTAAGAATTGGCTATATGGATTATCTTCTGATAAATCTAGCCATGTATCCTTAAATGATTTTAAGCTTGCCTTATTATTTCGTATTAAATCAATCAATTCAAATAAATCTTGCGTACTTCGAGTGATCCGAGTTAAATCTGTAACATAAATAATGTCACCTTCCTGTAAATCCTCTAACATTTTTTGAAGTTGTTCACGATCTTTTGTGGCTCCTGAAATTTTTTCTTCATAAATAATATCCATTCCAATTTCGTTCAATTGCCGAAATTGCCTTGAAGGATTTTGGCTAGTCGAACTGACGCGTACATAACCGATTTTCTGCAAAATTTCACCTCGTTTTTGAGATAAGTCTTATGAGACACTCTTAACTATGATTGTCACTTTTGGAGTTATTTTGCACTCATTTTAAGTGCTATTTTGCACTATATATAAATATAAAAAGGTCCGATTTCCCAGCATTAAAATTGGGAAATCGGACCTTTTTGTTACTTCACAAACGCGCCCTTTTCTTGAATAAA
>NZ_JBBHZM010000114.1:0-754 GCF_049843615.1 Fictibacillus sp. Mic-4
TGTTTGGAGAAAACGCGTTATCTAGTTTTGAGGGAACAAAAAAACCCTTGCAAAGTAAAAAGAAATATTGTATAATCTATCTTGTCCTTGATAAACGGGCAAGACGATTGAAATAAATGTCTGCACTTTCTTCTATAAAATGGAAAAAAGAGGATCGGTTCCTCTGTTCAAGCCAGCATGGAAGTAAAGGCGTGCAGTAGGCCTGGTGGCGATGGCGAAGAGGTCACACCCGTTCCCATACCGAACACGGAAGTTAAGCTCTTCAGCGCCGATGGTAATTGGGGGCTTCCCCCTGTGAGAGTAGGACGTTGCCAGGCTGTTACAAACTTTTTTGTGGATTACTAAATGATTATTCCACAGTAGCTCAGTGGTAGAGCTATCGGCTGTTAACCGATCGGTCGCAGGTTCGAGTCCTGCCTGTGGAGCCATGCTTCCATAGCTCAGCAGGTAGAGTGCTTCCATGGTAAGGAAGAGGTCACCGGTTCGAGCCCGGTTGGAAGCTCCATTACTGGCCCGTTGGTCAAGCGGTTAAGACACCGCCCTTTCACGGCGGTAACACGGGTTCGAATCCCGTACGGGTCACCAATTATTCGGAGGATTAGCTCAGCTGGGAGAGCACCTGCCTTACAAGCAGGGGGTCGGCGGTTCGATCCCGTCATCCTCCACCATTTTATATAGTGCCGGTTTAGCTCAATTGGTAGAGCAAGGAGCATTGCTTCTTCGATTGTGCTACGACTTGTCTCGACGCAGATGA
>NZ_JBBHZM010000115.1:0-748 GCF_049843615.1 Fictibacillus sp. Mic-4
TTGTGGAAAAGAAAACCCTAGGCTAGGCCTAGGGTTCCAAAAAGCTTTCAGCGTGGTATTAAAAAAACTCCTCTGTGGTGCTAAAATATTTTTGGTTCGTCAGCCAAAATATCAGCATACGGAGGAGTTTTATGTCAAAAGACACTAATAGTTTAGCACACACGAAATGGAATTGTAAGTATCACATCGTATTTGCCCCAAAGTACAGAAGGCAAATCATTTATGGGAAAATCAAAAAGGACATTGGAGAAATACTGCGCACGCTATGTGAAAGAAAAGGTGTAGAGATTATCGAAGCAACAGCATGTAAAGATCACATACATATGCTGGTAAGTATTCCACCTAAGATAAGTGTGTCCGCATTTGTAGGATATTTAAAAGGAAAAAGCAGTTTGATGATATTTGATCGTCACGCCAATTTGAAATACCGATACGGGAACCGAAAATTTTGGTGTACCGGATATTATGTGGATACAGTGGGTAGAAACAAGAAGGTAATAGAAGAATATATACGTAACCAGATCCAGGATGATATAGTCGCAGAACAATTAACGATGATGGAATATATTGATCCATTTACAGGTGAAGAGGTAAAGAAAAAGAAAAGAAAATAAGAAGGAGGCCTTTGAGGTCTGGCCAGTAGAAGTAGTACGCCTGGCGAACCATTCAGTAGCCCTTTAGGGTTTGGTCAGTAACAAAGGCTTCCAGCCGCAGAGAAAACCACCCGTTATCACGGGTGGTTTTTATT
>NZ_JBBHZM010000116.1:0-717 GCF_049843615.1 Fictibacillus sp. Mic-4
CAAGATCTTACAACTAAGTAAAATTTAAATTGGAGGAAAAAACTTTGGAAGAAGTTAATATTGGTTTACTGACGATCAAAGTCATCGTTGGTTTTGCAACTTTATTTTTTATCATTATCATAACAGGCAGAACATCCATCTATCAGTTAACCCCGTTTCACTTAGTTTTTGTGTTAGTACTTGGAGATTTTTTAGGAAATACCATTTATGAAGATAAGGTAGGGATTTTTCATTTTTTATATGCCATCGGATTGTGGACGTTTCTTATGTTGGGAATAGAGTTTATGACTCTAAAAAATAAATCGACACGTTCTCTCTTATTAGGCAATCCTAACATCATCATTCGAGATGGTGTTATGGACAGAAAGTTACTTACAAAGAACAAATTGGATGTAAATCAAGTATTGAGTATACTCCGTCAAAATAATGTCTTTTCAGTTCGCGAAGTCAAATACGGTATATTGGAAGCTAATGGGCAAATAAGTTTATTATTAAAATCCAAGTATCAAAAACCAGACAAGCAAGATCTCAATCTTCCAGAAAGTCCAGTAGACCTCCCAACATCGTTAATTATAGATGGGGAAATTTTATGGGATAATTTACATGAACTCGGATTTGATCAACAGTGGTTAGATAACCAATTAACTACCAATGGATATGATAATGTAAAGCGTATACTTTACGCAGATTGGCGAGAGAGTGAAGGCATACATGTAA
>NZ_JBBHZM010000117.1:0-653 GCF_049843615.1 Fictibacillus sp. Mic-4
ATAATCAAAAAATCGTGGGTCTTGCAAGCCGTACTTATTACGGAGAACTTATAGAAGCTGGAGTTCAAATCTACCAGTACGACAAAGGAATGATACATGCGAAGGTGTTGACCATCGATGAGGAGATTGCTGCCGTAGGCTCAGCAAACTATGATATGAGAAGTTTTCGCCTGAATTATGAGGTGTGTCAAGTCTTGTACAGTACTGATGTGGCGATGGAACTTACACATCAATTCGAGCGTGATCTTGCTGATTCTGTACCATTAAGAATTGAAGACTTGTTGCAACGATCCCTGACCGAGCGCATTGTTGAACAGGGTGCTCGCCTGCTTTCTCCGTTATTATAAGTTGATGTATCCTGTTTTTAGTGTTCTATCTTAAATCTTAAATCTAGATTTAAATAATTTTTGTTTTTAATATATTTCTGGCTTATTTGAAAAAAGTCGAAAACCCGTGTTATTAGAACTTCCAACATGGGTTTTTTTCTTATTTACGATGGAAATTCATTACTAAAAAACGGTAATACTAAAAAGGCAGCTCAAAGAGTTTGAATTCAAAAATATCTGTTACCTTTTCATTTAAATATAGAGGTGATATCAATAGATAATATATTTGAAAATCTTAAGGAAATACATTTATTAGAAGATAAGCTC
>NZ_JBBHZM010000118.1:0-635 GCF_049843615.1 Fictibacillus sp. Mic-4
TAATAAACGTATTTCCTTAAGATTTTCAAATATATTATCTATTGATATCACCTCTATATTTAAATTAAAATGTAACAGATAATTTTGGATTTAAACTCTTTGGGCTTTCTTTTTAGTATTACCGTTTTTTAGTAATGGATTTCCAACGTAAATAAGAAAAAACCCATGTTGAAAGTTCTTCTAACACGGGTTTTCGACTTTTTCAAATGAATCAGAAATATTTTAAAAACAATCACATTTTTTTAAATCTAGATTTAAGATCGAAAAATAAAAACAGGATACATCAACTTATAATAATGGAGAAAGCAGACGAGCACCTTGTTCAACAATGCGCTCGGTCAGGGATCGTTGCAACAAGTCTTCAATTCTTAATGGTACAGAATCAGTAAGATCCCTCTCGAACTGCTCTGTGAGTTCCCTTGCCACATCAGCACTGTACACGACTTGACACACCTCATAATTCAGGCGAAAACTTCTCATATCATAGTTTGCTGCGCCTACTTCTGCAATTTCCTCATCAATGATCATCAGTTTCGCATGTAACATTCCTTTATTGTACTGGTAGATTTGGACCCCAGCTTCTATAAGTTCCCCGTAATAGGTACGACTTGCATAGCCCACGCTTTTTTGATCAA
>NZ_JBBHZM010000119.1:0-575 GCF_049843615.1 Fictibacillus sp. Mic-4
CCGCCCGCTTTTGAGTCGGTTCCTGACATGTTGAAGCCGCCAAATGGCTGGTAGCCGACAATCGCGCCTGTACATCCACGGTTGAAGTAAAGGTTGCCGACATGGAACTCTTCTCTTGCGCGTTCGATGTGCTCGCGGTTGTTCGAAATGAGCGCGCCTGTTAAGCCGTAGTCGGTGTTGTTCGCGATTTCCATCATATGATCGAAGTCACGCGCCTTGCAGAACGCGACAACCGGTCCGAAAATTTCTTCTTGCATTAAGCGGTCGTTTTCTTTTACATCGGCAATGATCGTTGGCTGGATGAAGTAGCCTTTGGAGTCGTCCCCTTCACCGCCTGTCATTAAGCGCCCTTCTTGTTTGCCGATTTCAATGTATTTCATAATTTTGTTGTACGCGGCCTGGTCAATGACTGGACCCATGTAAGTGTTCACATCTTCCGGATTGCCGACCGTCAATGTTTTTGTCAGGGCAACGGCTTTTTCTAGCACTTCATCGTACACGTCCTGATGGACAATCGCGCGGGAGCCTGCGGAACATTTTTGTCCGGAGAAGCCGAAAGCGGAGTAAACGATCGC
>NZ_JBBHZM010000120.1:0-533 GCF_049843615.1 Fictibacillus sp. Mic-4
GCCTTTGAAGAAGCGTTAAAGCTTGTCAACTCGCAATTAGGACAGGACTTTCCGCTCGTGATCGGTTCAGAGCGCATCACGACCGACGAAAAGATCGTTTCCATCAACCCGGCCAATAAAGAAGAAGTCATTGGCACGGTTTCAAAAGCGAACAAGGAACTTGCGGAAAAAGCGATGCAAGCCGCCCTTTCTACATTTGAAACATGGAAAAAATGGAAGCCAGAAGCGCGCGCAAACATCCTTTTCCGCGCGGCCGCGATCATTCGCCGCCGCAAGCACGAATTCTCCAGCTACCTTGTAAAAGAAGCAGGGAAGCCGTGGAAAGAAGCCGATGCGGATACAGCGGAAGCGATTGACTTCCTTGAGTACTACGCCCGTCAAATGGTGAAGCTCAAAGACGGCGTGAAAGTGAACAGCCGTTTCGGTGAAATCAACACGTTTAACTACATTCCACTCGGTGTCGGCATCATCATTTCGCCATTCAACTTCCCGCTGGCGATCATGGCTGGAACAACAGTTGCGGCGATCGTTGC
>NZ_JBBHZM010000121.1:0-532 GCF_049843615.1 Fictibacillus sp. Mic-4
ACCTTCTTGTTCTAAGACCGGGTAGAAATGGCCGTTGCTTAATTCTAATGCCGTTGAAGCCGCCCTTGGGTTACGAAGTAAGCTTTTCGGCGTCATAATGACAAGCGGACGCACTTCGTCTTTTTCTAAAATTGCAGCCTGGCGGCGCAAAATATGGAAGTATTGTGCCGCGCTCGTTAAATTCGCAACCGTCCAGTTGTTTTCGGCCGCTAATTGCAAATAGCGTTCCAGGCGGGCGCTTGAATGTTCTGGTCCCTGCCCTTCATAGCCGTGCGGCAACAATAGAACAAGGCCGGATTTTTGGCCCCATTTCGCGCGGCCTGCCGATACGAATTGGTCGAAAATGACCTGGGCGACGTTGGCGAAATCCCCAAATTGTGCTTCCCAGAGGACGAGCGTTTCCGGTGCATAAACGTTATAGCCATACTCAAATCCAACGACAGACGTTTCAGACAGCGGGCTGTTATGGACAGCGAATGATGCCTTCGCCGAAGGAAGTGCATGCATCGGCGAAAACTTCTCGCCGGTTTTA
>NZ_JBBHZM010000122.1:0-532 GCF_049843615.1 Fictibacillus sp. Mic-4
GCCTTCTTGTTCTAAGACCGGGTAGAAATGGCCGTTGCTTAATTCTAATGCCGTTGAAGCAGCCCTTGGGTTACGAAGCAAGCTTTTCGGCGTCATAATGACAAGCGGACGCACTTCGTCTTTTTCTAAAATCGCAGCCTGGCGGCGCAAAATATGGAAGTATTGTGCCGCGCTCGTTAAATTCGCAACCGTCCAGTTGTTTTCGGCCGCTAATTGCAAATAGCGTTCCAGGCGGGCGCTTGAATGTTCTGGCCCCTGCCCTTCATAGCCGTGCGGCAACAATAGAACAAGGCCGGATTTTTGTCCCCATTTCGCGCGGCCTGCCGATACGAATTGGTCGAAAATGACCTGGGCGACGTTGGCGAAATCGCCAAATTGCGCTTCCCAGAGGACGAGCGTTTCCGGCGCGTAAACGTTATAGCCATACTCAAATCCAACGACAGACGTTTCAGACAGCGGGCTGTTATGGACAGCGAATGATGCCTTCGCCGAGGGAAGTGCATGCATCGGCGAAAACTTCTCGCCGGTTTTG
>NZ_JBBHZM010000123.1:0-458 GCF_049843615.1 Fictibacillus sp. Mic-4
CCGTGACGAAGTAAACTAGCTATCCATTCCGCATCTTTTACGTCTGTCTTACGTCCAGGAACATTCTTCATGTGACTGGCATTGACGACTAAAATTTGAATGTCTTCAAGTTCGAGCAGATTGTAGATTGGTTTCCAGTAGGAACCCGTGCTTTCCATCGCTACGTGTGAACATCCTTTGGCTTTAATCCAATCTACAAGGAGAATAATGTCATCTGTCATCGTTGAAAACGTTCTGATTTCTTTCCCTTCCGGGGTAATGGTGCAGGCTACAACGTTCTTTTTATGAACGTCAAGACCGCAACAATGACTGTAAACGACGTCCATAGTCTTACTCCTTCTACGGCTGTATAAATTAAAGGGCTGGTGCAGCAACCATTCGGGTTAATCTATCCTGCGTGCTTTCCCAAAAAACGGAGCAACATTCTGTGGTGCACCTGGTCGCTGGGGTCTGTCTAT
>NZ_JBBHZM010000124.1:0-393 GCF_049843615.1 Fictibacillus sp. Mic-4
TGGGGCTGTCCAGAAAGTCATAAAACATGACTTTTTGTGACAGCCCCTTGCCATCCATTATAAAGTTAATCCGCCGTCGACGACGACAATCGAACCGGTCATGTAATTTGCTTTATCTGATGCTAAGTAAGCGACCATTTCCGTTCAAGATGTTCAAGTAGCGCTGATGCTATGCCACGTTTTTGAAAATGTGGAGATACTGCTAATCCTAAAATGCTTTGGTGACCTCCAGATACTGGATTTGGCTTTATATCAGTAAATAAGTCGTCTGTAATATATGGGGCTGCAATGACTGTCCATTACCTAACCCTACGATCGAACCGTCCTCTTCAGCTACAAAAAACTATCCGGAATGAATTGAATTCGTTTTATAAACGCTGCCTTCGTTGCTGC
>NZ_JBBHZM010000125.1:0-385 GCF_049843615.1 Fictibacillus sp. Mic-4
TAGTTTTCAAGGAACACATGAATTTTTGCTCAAAAGAGCGACTTTATTATCATACTCGATAATAGCGAAAATGTCTACATGCATTTTCTGGAAATGGTGGAGCCTAGCGGGATCGAACCGCTGACCTCCTGCGTGCAAAGCAGGCGCTCTCCCAGCTGAGCTAAGGCCCCGTAGAGACAAAGAAAATTATCTGCTTTAACTTGCAAACAAATAATCATGTGAAAGAAGTATATGGTGGGCCTAAATGGACTCGAACCATCGACCTCACGCTTATCAGGCGTGCGCTCTAACCAGCTGAGCTATAGGCCCACATTATAAATGTTCTTTCAAAACTAAACAAAAGCACAGGACTAGCACACGGATGTGCTGACTTCGACGTTGTCAC
>NZ_JBBHZM010000126.1:0-370 GCF_049843615.1 Fictibacillus sp. Mic-4
CTAAATACATGCGGGTGTGGCGGAATTGGCAGACGCGCTAGACTTAGGATCTAGTGTCTTTGACGTGGGGGTTCGAGTCCCTTCACCCGCACCATTTGCGATGCGGAAGTAGTTCAGTGGTAGAATACAACCTTGCCAAGGTTGGGGTCGCGGGTTCGAATCCCGTCTTCCGCTCTCGTTTTTCTGCCTGCCGGGGTGGTGGAATTGGCAGACACACAGGACTTAAAATCCTGCGGTAGGTGACTACCGTGCCGGTTCGAGTCCGGCCCTCGGCACCAAGCCTATAGTTTTGATAAATTGAACGAAATAGTATGCAGGTTTATTTAATGTGTAGTTAGTTCATGTACATCAACTTATATAAAGGTTTATA
>NZ_JBBHZM010000127.1:0-352 GCF_049843615.1 Fictibacillus sp. Mic-4
CGAGAGACAGCTTCTCAAGTACAAAATCGTGCTTCGTAACATGAAAAATGTCCGAGAGACAGCCACTCAAGGACAAAATCGTGCTCCGTAACGTGAAAAGTGTCCAAGAGACAGCCACTCAAGGACAAAATGGTGCTTCGTAACATGAAAAATGTCCGAGAGACAGCCACTCAAGGACAAAATCGAGCTCCGTGACGTGAAAAATGTCCGAGAGACAGCTTCTCAAGGACAAAATCGTGCTTCGTAACATGAAAAATGTCCGAGAGACAGCTTCTCAGGGACAAAATCGTGCTCTGTGACGTGAAAAATGCCCGAGAGACAGCCGCTCAAGGACAAAATGGTGCTCCGTAAC
>NZ_JBBHZM010000128.1:0-347 GCF_049843615.1 Fictibacillus sp. Mic-4
TAATTATCTTGACAACAACCTTATTAGATATATTTGGTGCACAATATAGTTTTTGGGATTACCCCATTGCATTCCTACCTTTTATTCCTCGGGCCTTTCCTTTTGATTTTTCAATGATACCTGTAGCTTACATGTTGTTATATCAATATTTTAGAACATGGAAATCTTTTATTTTAGCCCAGCTCATTATGGCACTAACATATGCCTATATAGGTGAACCCTTTTGCGAGTGGATCAAACTTGTTAATTATTTAGAGTGGAGATACAGATATTCATTCATATATTACATCATTGTTGGAATTGTAACTCGAGCTTTAATACTAAAACTAGCCTCTTTATCTAAACCA
>NZ_JBBHZM010000129.1:0-337 GCF_049843615.1 Fictibacillus sp. Mic-4
TTGATTAGAATTCGACATTTTGTTTTAAATGGGAGGCTTATTATGAAACCTCCTTCTTTACAAGCAGGAGAGCATGGAACTTGGATTGCTACAACCGATAAATCTCTTACCGGATATCCCGTAATTAGTGGTACCTTGCCCCCTGTTGGAGTCTTTTTAACATCGAATATACTTAGTCAGCTACAGCAGAATAATGTAAGATTTTAGGTTTAAATGGAAGAAATGTAAAACGAACCTCCTTTTTTGTTTTTCGATACATTTCCAAGATTAAATTTCCTGTGACAAAACAAACTAATTACAAAGTTATTTGAGGTGTCTCATGAGAAAAGGTCAATCT
>NZ_JBBHZM010000130.1:0-325 GCF_049843615.1 Fictibacillus sp. Mic-4
TGAAGCCGCTAATTCTAAATCCGCCTCTTTGTCAACGACAACCGCGTCTTTTCCGCCCATTTCCGCAATGACGCGCTTCAGCCAGATTTGGCCAGGGTGTACTTTGGCGGCACGTTCGTAAATGCGGCAGCCGACATCGCGGGAACCGGTGAATGATACGAAACGTGTTTTCGGATGGTCCACAAGGTAGTCGCCGATTTCAGAACCGCTTCCAGGAACGAAGTTAAGAACGCCGGCAGGAAGGCCTGCTTCTTCCATTACTTCTACGAATTTCGCCGCAATGACCGGCGTTGTATTTGATGGCTTTAATAGCACTGTATTTCCA
>NZ_JBBHZM010000131.1:0-311 GCF_049843615.1 Fictibacillus sp. Mic-4
ACATTATACAGACATTTCATGGAGAGCGACGAAAGGACTTGAAGCGGGAGCAGGACACGCGGCAAAAGACATGGTCACAGATACGTTTGATATGGTAATGCATCCCCGAGCAACGCTTGAAGCGATTGATTATGCCGATCAGCACCGCATCGAGACCGCTATATATACGGGGGCTGCGATCTATGCTTCATGGAAACGAGATATTGTAAACGGAGACGCTTATAGCCGGGCGGAATATGTCGGGAATATCGCCGCTCAAATCGTCATTCCATATGGGGAATTTAAGCTGGCGCTAAAAATAAGCGACATAA
>NZ_JBBHZM010000132.1:0-296 GCF_049843615.1 Fictibacillus sp. Mic-4
CTTCCAAGTGCCGAGGGCCGGACTTGAACCGGCACGATAGTCACCTACCGCAGGATTTTAAGTCCTGTGTGTCTGCCAATTCCACCACCCCGGCAGTATAATCAAATCAAGACAAAAATGAGAGCGGAAGACGGGATTCGAACCCGCGACCCCAACCTTGGCAAGGTTGTATTCTACCACTGAACTACTTCCGCATCGCAAATAGTGCGGGTGAAGGGACTCGAACCCCCACGTCAAAGACACTAGATCCTAAGTCTAGCGCGTCTGCCAATTCCGCCACACCCGCATGTATTTAT
>NZ_JBBHZM010000133.1:0-274 GCF_049843615.1 Fictibacillus sp. Mic-4
CCGAAACGACAATCCTAAACCAGATGCGACTGCTGAAACCATTGACAGCGAGTACTTTAAATCCATAACGTCAGTTGCCGAAGCGTTCGCCGTTCCAGCGAGTATGTTCGATGCTTGCGCTGCGGTCATTCCGTCGTCTTTAAAAGCGTTCAGTGCCGTCGACATTATTTCAGCCGCGTCTGCTAATCGAAGTTCCCCCGCAGTCGCGAGGTTTAAAGCCGCCTCGAGTCCGCCTGCCTGAACGGCCGCTGGCGTTAAGCCCGCTTTCAGTAGT
>NZ_JBBHZM010000134.1:0-274 GCF_049843615.1 Fictibacillus sp. Mic-4
TCGAAACGACAATCCTAAACCAGATGCGACTGCTGAAACCATTGACAGCGAGTACTTTAAATCCATAACGTCAGTTGCCGAAGCGTTCGCCGTTCCAGCGAGTATGTTCGATGCTTGTGCCGCGGTCATTCCGTCATCCTTGAAGGCGTTGAGTGCCGTCGACATAATTTCGGCTGCATCCGCTAATCGAAGTTCGCCCGCAGTCGCAAGGTTTAACGCCGCTTCGAGACCCCCGGCTTTAATCGTCGCGGTAGACATGCCGGCTTTTGCTAAC
>NZ_JBBHZM010000135.1:0-263 GCF_049843615.1 Fictibacillus sp. Mic-4
AGCTGACACTATGAGATGGGCCCGCGGCGCATTAGCTAGTAGGTGAGGTAACGGCTCACCTAGGCGACGATGCGTAGCCGACCTGAGAGGGTGATCGGCCACACTGGGACTGAGACACGGCCCAGACTCCTACGGGAGGCAGCAGTAGGGAATCTTCGGCAATGGACGAAAGTCTGACCGAGCAACGCCGCGTGAGTGATGAAGGTTTTCGGATCGTAAAACTCTGTTGTCAGGGAAGAACAAGTACGAGAGTAACTGCTCGT
>NZ_JBBHZM010000136.1:0-243 GCF_049843615.1 Fictibacillus sp. Mic-4
AAATGATTGAGCAAGACAAACTTTATTGGAGAGTTTGATCCTGGCTCAGGACGAACGCTGGCGGCGTGCCTAATACATGCAAGTCGAGCGGACGGAAGGAGAGCTTGCTCTCTGGAAGTTAGCGGCGGACGGGTGAGTAACACGTGGGCAACCTGCCTCATAGATGGGGATAACACCGAGAAATCGGTGCTAATACCGAATAATAGAGCGGAGCGCATGCTCCGCGCTTGAAAGTCGGCTTTG
>NZ_JBBHZM010000137.1:0-227 GCF_049843615.1 Fictibacillus sp. Mic-4
TTTGGTACCATAATTATCTTGACAACAACCTTATTAGATGTAGTTGGTGCACAATACAGTTTTTGGGATTACCCCATTGCATTCCTACCTTTTATTCCTAGGGCCTTTCCTTTTGATTTTTCAATGGTACCTGTAGCTTACATGTTGTTATATCAATATTTTAGAACATGGAAATCTTTTATTTTAGCCCAGATCATTATGGCACTAACATATGCCTATATAGGTGA
>NZ_JBBHZM010000138.1:0-219 GCF_049843615.1 Fictibacillus sp. Mic-4
ACTTTACAAACGCACCCGATTACGGAAAATTGAAGAACTTCAAAGTTGCAAAATAGTTCCTCAGTTATTTTGCTAAAGCCCTTGTTAGTTGAACACCACGCTATTCTTTTAAGGCACTTCCTGAGACATTGACTCTCTTTGATACAAAGAAATACACGAATACATAAACAAATAAACTTCCAATTACAAGATAGTATATTTTAGCAGTAGAAGTATAAC
>NZ_JBBHZM010000139.1:0-218 GCF_049843615.1 Fictibacillus sp. Mic-4
AAGAGCAACTTTTTCATCATAACAACTTAAACTTAAAATGTCAAGTGTTATTTCACGAAAAATGGTGGGCCTAAATGGACTCGAACCATCGACCTCACGCTTATCAGGCGTGCGCTCTAACCAGCTGAGCTATAGGCCCAAAATTGGAGCGGGTGATGAGAATCGAACTCACGACCAGAGCTTGGAAGGCTCTTGTTTTACCATTAAACTACACCCGC
>NZ_JBBHZM010000140.1:0-218 GCF_049843615.1 Fictibacillus sp. Mic-4
CCATCTGCGTCGAGACAAGTCGTAGCACAATCAAAGAAGGAATGCTCCTTGCTCTACCAATTGAGCTAAACCGGCAATTAAAATGGTGGAGGATGACGGGATCGAACCGCCGACCCCCTGCTTGTAAGGCAGGTGCTCTCCCAGCTGAGCTAATCCTCCATTTTTAGCAAAAACTTCTTCCGAAAATTCCATAACAAATCCCCCACTCAGGGGGTAGT